>CAYGXT010000394.1:0-3566 GCA_964353695.1 uncultured Myxococcaceae bacterium | reverse complement strand
GATCGGCAGCGCTGTGAGGCTGCCGCCGCCCAAAGCATCGCTCATCTTCGCCGCCCGCTCGAGCAGGCGTGAGTGGAGGTAGAACACGTCTCCCGGGTATGCCTCGCGACCCGGCGGACGGCGCAGCAGGAGCGAGAGCTGCCGGTAGGCCACGGCCTGCTTCGAGAGATCGTCGTAGATGATGAGAGCGTGCTTGCCGTTGTCACGAAACCACTCGCCCATGGACACGCCCGCATAGGGTGAGATGAACTGCAACGGTGCTGGTTCGCTGGCGCAGGCGGCCACGACGATGGTGTAGTCCATGGCGCCGTAGTGAGTCAGCTTCTCGGTGACCTGTACCACGGTGGACTGCTTCTGCCCGATCGCCACGTAGATGCAGAAGACGCCGGAGCTCTTCTGGTTGATGATGGTGTCGATGGCGATGGCCGTCTTCCCGGTCTGGCGGTCGCCGATGATGAGCTCACGCTGCCCACGGCCGATGGGCGTCATGGCATCGATGGCCTTGAGGCCGGTTTGGAGCGGCTCGTTCACCGATCTGCGGGCCACGATCCCGGGAGCCTTGAGCTCGACGCGGCGCGTCTCCGTCGCCTGGATCGGACCCTTGCCGTCGATCGGGTTCCCGAGCGCGTCTACCACGCGCCCCAGCAGACCCATGCCGACGGGCACCTCGATGATGCGACCCGTTCGCTTCACGAGGTCGCCCTCGCGCACATGAGAAGACTCGCCCATCAGGGCGACGCCAACGTTGTCCTCCTCGAGGTTGAGCACCATTCCCTGGAGCTCGCCCGGGAACATCACGAGTTCGCCGGCCATGGCCTGGTCGAGGCCGTAGACGCGCGCGATGCCGTCGCCCACCGAGAGAACAGTGCCCGTTTCGGCCACCTCGACGGAGCGACCGAACTCCTTGATTTCCCGCTTGAGTATGTCGGTGATTTCTCCCGGCTTGATATCCGTGCTCATCGCTCCCTCATCAGGTTTGTGCGCAGCTGGTCGAGCTGCGTGCGGATGCTTCCGTCGAAAATCAGATCGCCGACGCGCGCGACGATCCCACCAATCAGGGCCGGATCGACGCGCGGCTTGACCCGCACCTCGCATCCGGTGCTCGTCGCCAGCGCCTGCCGCACGCGCTCGAGCTGCGACGGCTCGAGCAAAGCTGCCGAGACCACTTCTGCTTCCACGCGGCCCGCCGCCTCGTCCGCGAGCCGGTGAAGCTCCTGGGCGATGAGCGGAAAGTCTCGCATGCGGTGCTGCTGCAGCAGGAATTCGACGAAGCGCTTCACCGTGCTGCCGAGCCCGATGCGTGAGGCCACCGCTTCGAAGGCCGCCCGGCGCTCCGACATCGGGTAGAGCGGCCGGTAAAGCACGTCTGCGAGGGCGGCACTCTCGGCCAGCAGCCGGGCGAGGCCCTCGATCTCGGCGAGGATCTCGGCCGAGCGGGCTTCCTCGGCGGCGAGCTGGAAGATGGCGCGTGCGTAGCGACGAGCCGCCGCGTGGCTTCGCATGGGCTCAGGCCTCTCCCCGGGCGCCGGTCGAGCGCGGCTGCTCGAGCTTCGTCACGAACTCCTCCAGCAGCTTCTCGCGGTCAGAAGGCAGCATGCTCTCCTGAACCAAACGACCTGCGAGCCGCACGGCGAGCTCCGCAGCCTCGGCCCGAAGATCAGCCCGGGCACGTCGCAGCTCCTGCTCGAGGGAGGCCTCGGCGTCGCGCCGGACTCGCTCTGCCGCCGCCGCAGCGTCGGCGAGAATGCGGCCGCATTCGGCCTCCGCTCGCTCGCGTGTCTGCTGGCGGATCTCGCCCAGCTCGGCGTCGAGCCCCAGCATGCGTCGCTCCCACTCCGCATACTTGAGTTCGGCATCGGACAGCAGCTTCGCAGCCTGCTCGAGATCCTGGGAGATCGTCTGCCGGCGGTCGGCGAGGAAGCGCCGGATCGGCTCACGCCCGTACCAGGCGATCACACCGAAGACGAGGGCCAGGTTGAGGCCCTTGAGCAGGATGTCGACGAGGTCTTCACCGACCGGCTCGGAGGCGCGTGCGACCTCGGGCATCAACGCGCAGGCAAGAGCGACCAGCAGCACGAGGATGGGGCGCTTCATGAGAGCGCCCGTCCGAGGATCCGGGTGGCGGCTTCCCGGGCCAGAGCCTCGACGTCCCGCCGCAGGCTCTCGCGAGCGCTCTCGAGAGCGCCGTCGATCTCCCGCTTCGTCGCCTCCATTCGCCGCTCCGCCTCCACGCGCTCGCGGGCGATCTGCTCGGCCTGCGTCTGGCGCGCAGCCTCGAGCGTGGCCTTGCGCTCGGCATCGGACTCGGCGCGCACCTCGCTCACGGCAGCGCGGTAGCGTTCCAACACGGCCGCCGCGTCGTGCTCGAGCAACGCAGCACGGCGACGCCCGCCGTCGATACGCTCTTCGCGTGCATCGAGCAGGCGAAAGACGGGCTTGAACAGGAGCTCGTTCACGAGCGGGATCAGCAGCAGGAAGAGCACGAGGAGCGGCACGAGCTCGGTCCATTCAGGAAAGAGCACGAGGTCGTGGCCGCCGCCATGCTTCGCGGTGGCCAGCGCCGGTTCCGCCACCAGCGCGAAGCCCGCTGCCACCAGGCTTGGCGCCAGGAAGCGTTGGGGGATGGTTGCCATCCGTCTTGCGTGCCGCGCGACGAGCACTCCGGCCCTGCTCCTTTCCGTAGCTTCAGCCGGCCGGCCGGCGGCGATCCAGCACCCGCGCCGAGAACCTCTCCGCTATCACGGCGTCGGAGAGCTTCGAGGGCCGCAGGAGCTTCGAGCGGAGCCCGAGAGGGCCAAGAGGCCAGCAGGCCGCACCATCTCCGGCGACCCGCCAGGAGCGAAGCGCCCGGATGGTTGCATAGCCGGAGCGAACTTCAAGCCGAAATCGAGGCCGTTTCTGCCGGCACGATCGAAGCTGAAACGGGCCGCGCAGCAGGCTCTCCGGCCGAGGCTGCGACGGCCGCCCGGCCCACTTCACACTGGCCATCGAAGAGCGCGCCGTCGGCCATCACGACCCGGGGTGCGGTCATCCGGCCCCGAACCCGTGCGGTGGGCCGCAGCTCGATACGATGCCGCGCCTCGATCTCGCCATCACAGACTCCCTCCACCATGACTTCATCGGCCTCGATCCGGCCCCGAAGCTCCCCCTGCTCGGCAAGCCAGAGCGTGCCGTTTGCCACGACCTGGCCGACGAGGAGACCCTCGACACGCACCGCACCCTGGAACGAGACCAGCCCGTCGAATCGGGTCCCGGCATCGACCACCGTCGGAATCGTTGCACGCGTCAAGGCGATGCCGCCGTCCTTCACCTGCCCTCCAGGATCCGCTTCACGATCCGCTGCAGATCCTCCGGACCGAAATAATCGATCTCGATGCGACCACGCCCGCCGGAGCCCTGGATCCTTACCCGCGTCTGGAGACCCTGCCGGAGCGTGTCGAGGAGTTGCGCCAGATTCGGGTCTGCGGGGCGGGTTACTCCAACCCGCTTTGCACCGGATGCCGGCGCCAGCCGTCGCGCCTCCTCTTCGGCCCCGCGTACCGAGAGACCCTGCGACACGATGCGGT
>CAYGXT010000393.1:0-3587 GCA_964353695.1 uncultured Myxococcaceae bacterium | reverse complement strand
ACGGTTGCGCGTGTCCACCAGTCGCCGACGTCCTCGAAATCCCAGATCGGGCGCGTCTGCGGGATCATGAAGGCGATGGCCTTGGCGCAGTCGAGAGCGCTTCCTCCCCCGAAGGCGATGATGCCGTCGTGTCGCCCCTTGCGGAAGGCCGCGACTCCCGCCTCGACGTTGGAGAGCACGGGGTTGGAGCGCACTTCGGAGAAGAGGGCAGTCGGTACGCCCGCCTTCTCGTTCGCGACGATGGCGTCGCGCAGCATCTGCAGCGCGGCAAGGCCGGGATCGGTGACGAGCAGCGGCCGCTGCATGCCGAGGGCCTTGCACGCGTCGGCGAGTTCGCGGACGCGACCTACGCCGAAGCGGATGGCGGTGGGATAGCTCCAGTTGCCTTTGAGCGTCGCGGGATCGGGCTGCATGATCTACTCCTCGGCGCGCGTACGAAAGATGAGCGCGAGATCGAGTTCGATGGCGCCAAAGGGCTCGGCGCGCACCTGCCGCTCGCCATGAAACGTCGTTACGAGGCGCCAGCTTGCAGCCTCGAGGCGCAGCACCTCGAGAGTCTGAAGCAGAGGATCGACCAGCCAGGCGTGGCTCACGCCAGCCTCTGCATAGAGGGGGAGCTTCTCGCTCCGGTCGAGTGCAGCCGTGGACGGGGAGAGCACCTCGCAGATCCAGTCCGGGACCGTCTCGAAGAAGGCGCTCTCCGGCAACGACGGCATGCGCTCCGTACGCCAGCCTGCGAGATCCGGCACCAGCACCTCGTCGCCGCCGAGCAGGTGCAGCTCAGGCTCGAGAAGGATCCACCAGCCGCCGGGTCCGCCGCTGCCGGAGTGGAAGGGGTTGAAGAGTGCCGCGGCGAGGCTCGTCTCCGCCTGCGCATGCCGCGGTGCTGGCCGCGGCGTCGTGTAGAGCTTGCCGTGGATGATCTCGGCGACGAAGCGATCCGGGACCTTCAAGAGGTCCGCGTAGGTCGCGCGCCGCTTCGGGGACGAGCCGGTCATGAGGGGACGCTACTGCACGCCCCTCGGAGGGCCAATGGTTTCCGTGCGTACACGTCCAACGATCACGTCTTCGTACGCAGGTGGAACGACTTCGGCCGCGTGAGCTGCTCGTAGCCGAGGCGAGACAGCGTGCAGCCGCGGCCGGAATCCTTGACGCCCGTCCATGCGAGGCCCGGATCGAGATAGTCGCAGCGGTTCATGAAGAAAGTGCCGGTCTCGATGCGGTCACCGATCGCCAGCGCCGCCTCCTCGTCGCCCGTCCAGAGGGCAGCCGTGAGGCCGTAGCTGCTGTCGTTCATCAGGCGGATCGCCTCCTCGTCCGATGCGACGCGCTGGATGCCGATCACGGGCCCGAAGCTCTCCTCGGTCATGACGCGCATGCCATGATCGACGTTCGCGAGCACGGCCGGGCCGAGATAGGGCGAGCCGGGGCGGTCGTTCGCGAAGGAGCGCGGATCGACGAGCAGCTTCGCTCCTGCCGTCACCGCATCGGCGATCTGTCCGCGCACGAAATCGGCAGCGGACGTGCGCACCATCGGGCCGAGAGTCGTCTCGGGATCGAGCGGATCTCCGAGGCGGTAGCTCCGGGTGAGCGCGACGTAGCCCTCCAGGAAGCGCTCGTAGAGCGAGGCGTGCACGTAGATGCGCTCGATGCCGCAGCAGGACTGGCCCGAGTTGAAGAAGGCACCATCCACCAGATTCTCGACGGCGTGCTCGAGGTTCGCGTCGTGGCGCACGTACGCAGGGTCCTTGCCCCCGAGCTCGAGGCCCGTGCCGATGAAGCGCGCGGAGGCGGCGCGCTGCACGCTATGGCCCGCCTCGACGGAGCCGGTGAAGGCCACGAAGTCCACGGCTGGGCTCCGGATCACGCGATCCACGTCGGCGTGGGAGAGAGCCAGCACGTGGAACAGGCCCGCCGGCAGCTCGGCCGCGCGGAAGGCCTCGGCGAAGCGCTCGGCGCATCGCGGAGTCTGCGCCGAGTGCTTGAGCACGACGGCGTTGCCCGCGAGGATCGCCGGCACCACGGAGTTGACGGCCGTCAGATAGGGGTAGTTCCAGGGCGCGATCACGAAGACCACGCCCACGGGATCGCGACGGATGAAGCGCGCAAAGCCTTGCTTCGGCTCGAGCGGGAGATCTGCGAGGGCCTCCTCCGCGACGCCTGCCATGAAGCGGGCGCGCTCGACGAGGCGGTCGACTTCGAGGGGCGAGTAGCGAATGGGACGGCCCATCTGGCGCGTCAGCTCCTCACCAATCTCCTCGCGCTTTTCCAGGAAGGCCTGGCAGAAGCGCTCGACCAGCGCCACGCGCTTGGCCACCGGAGTGCGGCGCCAGGCGGGCTGCGCACGCTGCGCGGCGTCCAGGGCGTCCGCAATCTCGCGTTCGGATGCGAGCGGGCGCCGCAACAGGACGCGGCCGTCGATCGGAGAAATGACGTCGAAGTGCTGGCTCATATGATCTCGAAGTAGCGCGCGAGCTCCCAATCACTCACGTGCTTGCGGAACTCGCGCTCCTCCCACTCGCGGGTGGCGGCGAAGTGTTCGACGAAGGCGTCGCCGAACAGCGCCCGCGCCGGCTTCGAGGCCTTGAAGCGCTGGGCCGCGTCCCAGAGTGTCGCGGGAAGTCGGAGCTTCGCGGGCGCCTCCTGCGCGTAGGCGTTGCCAGCGACTGGAGCCCCGAGCTCGAGACCGTGCTCGATGCCGTGCAGGCCCGAAGCCAACGCTGCCGCGAGCGCGAGGTAGGGATTTCCGTCGGCGGCTGCAATCCTGTACTCGACGCGCTGTGACTTCTCCGAGCCGGGGATCACGCGCAGCGCGCAGGTGCGGTTCTCGACCCCCCAGGTCGCGCTCGTCGGCGCCCAGTAGCCGGGGATCAGTCGGCGGTAGGAGTTCACGGTCGGTGCGACGAGGCAGAGCAGCTCCGGCAGCAGCGCCTGCTGGCCGGCTACGAACTGCCGCATGCTGCGGCTCATGCAGTGGCTCTCCTTCGCGTCGTGGAAGGCGGACTTTCCGGCCTTCGTCTTCAGCGACACGTGGATGTGTCCACTCTGGCCCGGCCACTCCATCGACCATTTGGCCATGAAGGTGGCCATCCAGCCCCGCCGCTGCGCCAGCACCTTAGAGAAGGTCTTGAACAGCGCCGCCTTGTCGGCGGCGGCGAGAGCCTCATCCACCGCGATGGCGGCCTCGATCGCGCCCGGCCCCGTCTCCGTGTGCAGGCTCTCGATCGGCATGTCCATCGCCTCGCAGGCGGCGAGCAGCTCGTGGTGGAAGTCCGCGTACACGGAGCTGCGCAGCACGGAATAGCCGAAGGCGCCCGGCGTGATCGGCTTCAGGTTCCGGTAGCCCTTCGCTCGCACCGAGTCGGGCGTCTCGTCGAAGAGGAAGAGCTCGTACTCGAGGGCCGCACGGGCCTCGAAGCCCATGCCGCGGGCCTTCTCCAGCACGCGTCGCAGTACGCCGCGCGGGCAGAGGGTATCGGCCGGCGGCGCGAGCTCGAGCAGGAAGAGCAGCGTGCCGGGCTCGCCGGTCACTTCGCGGCAGCTCTCCGGCACGATACGGGCGGGCGCATCCGGGTAGGCGGTATGCC
>CAYGXT010000392.1:0-3590 GCA_964353695.1 uncultured Myxococcaceae bacterium | reverse complement strand
AGAGGGCCGCGCCACGGTGGCCTCGAAGGGGTAGAGGTTCACGACCACGAGGTCGATCGGGAGGATGCCGTGGGTGGCGAGGTCCGCGCCGTGCGCCGGAAGGTCACGCCGCGCCAGGATCCCCCCATGGACCTTCGGATGCAGGGTCTTGACCCGCCCGCCGAGCATCTCCGGGCTGCCCGTCAGATCGGCCACCTCGGTCACAGTGAGGCCGACCCCGCGCAGCGCCTCGGCCGTGCCGCCCGAGGCGACCAGATCGATGCCGAGAGCGGCCAGGCCGCGGCCGAGCTCGGCCAGGCCGGTCTTGTCGTGGACCGAAAGCAGGGCGCGCGCCACACGATGCGGCGGCGAACTCGAGGTCATGGGGGCCTCCGGGAGCACGCGAGAGTGGTAGAACGGGATCGGAACGGGGTGTAACGAGCGCGCGCTGCCCCGTCAATCACCCTCGTAGATACGCGGCACCCGACGCCCGACGCGCACCAGGAGCTCGTAGGAAAGCGTGCCGGCGGTCTGCGCGACCTCCTCCACCGGCAGCGCCGTCCCCTGCCCGACACCGAATAGGATCACCTCGTCGCCGACCTCGGCAGGGCCATCGCCGACGTCGAGGGTGACGAGGTCCATCGACACGCGGCCGACCATCGGGACGCGCCGGCCGTTCAGCAGCGCCACGCCGCAGTTGCCGAGCGACCACGGCACGCCATCGGCGTAGCCGAGAGGCAACGTCGCGATGCGCGTTGCCTGGGCAGCACGATGCGTGCCTGCGTAGCCGACGGCGTCTCCTTGCGCGACGGAGCGCAGCGCCATGATCTCGGTGCGGAGCGTCATCACCGGCCGCAGGCCGGCGTCCACGTGCGGAGCCGGGTTCACGCCGTAGAGCATGATCCCTGGCCGCACGGCTCCCTGCTCCGGCAGCGCCTCGAGCGTCTCGTGGAAGGAGAGCAGCGCGGCAGAGTTCGCAACGTGCACCAGGCCGGGCTCGATGCCGCGATCACGGGCCTGGCCGAGCAGGGCACGGAAGCGCGCCAGCGGCTCCGTCCGCAGCTCGACATCGGGCTCATCGGCGTGCGCGAAGTGCGTGAGCACACCCCCCAGCCGGAGGCCCGGCTCGGCAGCGACACGCTCCAGCAGCTCCACTCCTTCGGCTTCCGGAACGCCGAGCCGACGCATTCCAGTGTCGATCTCGACGTGTACATCGACGCAAATGCCGCGCCGCTGCGCCACCCGGGAGACCAGCGCTCGCTGCCCCTCGTGGTGTAGAACCGGCACCAGCCCGAGCTCGGCCGCGGCATCGGCCTCCGCCTCGGAGAGGACGCCGCCGAGCACGAGGATATGGAGGCTCGGGAGGGCTTCGCGCAGCTCCGCAGCTTCGCCGACGTTGGTGACCGCAAGCCACGTCGCGCCGGCGCGGGCCAGCGCCGCCGAAACGGGCACTGCGCCGTGGCCGTAGGCATCGGCCTTCACGACGGCGATGACGCTGCGGCCGCAAGCGAGCGCGCACGCCCGTGCGTAGTTGGCGCGCACGGCGTCGAGATCGATGTGCGCCCGCGTCGGGCGCCCGGCGCCGGCCTGCGGCTCCGCCATGGCCCTTCCTCCCTGGTCGAGCGCCGAGAGTACCTGAGGGGCGCGGGAAACCCGCGCAGGTGAGGGGCGCGGGAAACCCGCGCGGGTGAACGCGCGCGGCGTTTTCGCGCCGTGGGTTTGACCCGCCGCTGCGCACCCCCTAGCCTCGGAGCATTCCGACGAGATGGAGCGAGTGGTGGGCGAGCAGGCCCTCTCGGTGCTGGTGAACGGTGAGCCCCAAAGCGTGCCGACGGGAGCCACCGTCGAGGCGCTGCTCGGCTTGCTCGGGGTGCGGGAGCGGCGGCTTGCGGTCGCCGTCAATCGCAACGTCGTGCCGCGCTCTCGCTACGACCGTGTCGCCCTTGCCGCCGGCGATCGGATCGAGATCCTCGAAGCGGTAGGCGGAGGCTGAAGCCGTGTCCGAGGCCGCATTCACGCTGGGCGACCGGAGCTTCCGATCGCGTCTCATCGTCGGCAGCGGCAAGTACGCCAGCCTCGAGCAGACGCTGGCCTGCACCCGCGAGAGCGGCGCCGACATGATCACGGTGGCGCTGCGCCGCGTGAACCTCGACGCGCCGAAGGGCGAGAACCTGCTGGAGGCCTTGTCTTCCGCGGGCTACGCCATCCTTCCCAACACGGCAGGGTGTTACAACGTGGAGGATGCCCTGACCACGGCACGGCTCGGCCGCGAGCTGCTGGGCACCAATCTCGTGAAGCTCGAAGTCATCGGCGATTCGCGCACCCTCTTCCCCGACGTCGAGGGCACGCTCGCGGCTGCGCGTACGCTCGTGGCCGAGGGCTTCGCCGTGCTGCCCTACATCACCGACGACCCCGTCGCCTGTCAGAAGCTCGCGGCCATGGGCTGCGCGGCCGTGATGCCGCTGGCGGCGCCCATCGGCTCGGGCCTCGGCATCCGCAACCCCACGAACCTCCGGATCATTCTCGAGACCGTGGACGTGCCCGTGATCGTGGACGCCGGCGTCGGCACGGCCAGCGACGCCGCGGTCGCGCTGGAGCTCGGCTGCACGGCCGTGCTCATGAACACGGCCATCGCCGGCGCGAAAGATCCCCTCGGCATGGCGCGCGCCATGAAGCTCGCGGTCGAGGCGGGTCGGCTGGCCTACGAGTCGGGACGCATTCCGCGCAGGCTCTACGCCTCGGCCTCGAGCCCTCTCGACGGCCTCTCGAGCTTCTGAGCCGCCGCAGCGCCGGCCCGCGACGCGCGTGCGCCCGATCCTCTGCCTCGTTACCGATCGGCGCGTCTCGCGCTGGCCCCTCGTGCAGGCCATCGCCGCAGCAGTCGCCGGCGGCGTCGATTGGGTACAGCTTCGCGAGCACGACCTCGGCGCTGCAGCGCTGCTGGCGCTCGCCGAAGACGTGCGGAACGCCGCGCGGGACGCGGCGCGCCTGCGCGGCGGCCAGGTCACGATCCTCGTCAACCGCCGCCTCGACGTCGCGCTCACCCTCGGCGACGCCGGCGTACACCTCGGCGCTGTCGCCGTCGCTCCCGAAGACGCGCGCCGCCTGCTCGGCCCGTCGCTGCTGGTCGGCGTCTCGACGCATGCGCCCGCCGAGGTCGTGGCCGCTGCACGCGCCGGCGCGAGCTACGCCTTCCTGGCGCCGATCTTCGCACCGCGCTCGAAGGCGGCGACGCGTCCGGCACTCGGACTCGCTGCTTTGACGCAGGCGTCCCGTGCGGGCATCCCGGTCCTCGCGCAGGGCGGCTGCGATGCCGCCAACGCGGCTGCGCTGCGGGCAGCCGGCGCGGCGGGCCTCGCCGTAACGGGGGCGATCCTGATGGCGGACGATCCGCGCGCCGCGGCTGCGGCGATCCGGCTCGCCCTCGACGCCGCAGCGTCCCACGGATGATGGAAAACTCCGCTTCGGAACGGGTCGCAGCCCGTGGAGGTCAGCGCCGCTCCATCGCGCAGACTCTCCTCGCGCTCGCGGCGGTTGGCGCTGGAGTTCTCGGGCTTTGGTTCCGTTTCAATGCGGCACCACCGGAGGGCGGCAGGCTCTTCCCGTACGAC
>CAYGXT010000391.1:0-3595 GCA_964353695.1 uncultured Myxococcaceae bacterium | reverse complement strand
GGGTTCCCTCTGGGAACGGTGTTCGCGATCGTGATCGGGGTTCATGTGATCGGAGGGCTGGGGGTCACGTGGCTGGCGCGGACGAGCGCGGGCCAGGAGCTGGTCAAGAAGTACAACATCAAGCTGTTCACCCCGCCGAAGGCGCCGGAGCCGGAGCAGGCGAAGAGCGAGCCGCCGCCGCCGAAGGTGAAGGACGCGTCGCCGCCGCCGCCGTCTGCAGCCGCCGCGGCAACGAAGATCGCGGCGGCACCGTCGGCCGCGCCCATGATCGGGGGCGGCGGAGGCGGAGGCCCGAACTGGAGCGGCGGCAAGTTCCTCGGCGCCGGCCTCGGCGATGGGCCGGACGGCGCCTACCGCGCCGGCGCCATCGCGAAGTTCCGCAGCTGCTTCAAGGACAACATGGCCGAGATGGGACCGGGCGAGATCCGCTTCGCGGTGAATCGCGCGGGCGCAGTGAAGGGCTTCAAGATGGCGGCATCTACCGGAAACTCCGACCTCGATCAGGAGGCATTGCGCTGCGCCGGAGAGCTGCAGCGGACGGGCCTCGGACCGCCGCCCGCTGATGAGGGCGCCATCGTGACCGTTCGACTCTACCCGTCCTACTGAACGCGCAGCGCCAGCGTGCGGTACGCCGTCGGTGTCCGTCCCGTCACGCGTCGGAACACCGAATTGAAGTGCGCGAGCGAGCTCCAGCCCGTCTCGCCCGCGATCTGGATCACCGGGAGCACAGTCTCCTCGAGCAACCGTCGCGCACGATCCACACGGAGTCGCGTCATGTATGCACAGAAGGTCGTGCCGAATTCCACGCGGAATAGGCGTGACACCTGCCGCTCCGATAGTCTTAGGCTGGCGGCAAGAGCGCTGAGTGAGAGCTCATCGAGATCGTCGCTATCGCGCAGGGCCGCCAGGGCCCGGACGAAGGCAGTCCGGCTCGGTGCGCCCGCCTGGCTCGGGCCTGCCGGCGGCGCTGACAAAGCGCTTGCTTCCATGGCGAGCGCGAGCATCTCCACCACTGCGCTCGTGCGATGCAGCGCGCCCGGTTCAGCGCCGGCCCGATACGGCAGCACGAGCTCGCGCAGTACTTGGCGCACACGCCTCGCACCTGGGCTCGTTGCGCGATACACGGCCACGGAGGGCGCAGGACGCGCGAGCGGAGCTCCCGAGCTGAGATGGAGCATCGCCTCCGTCCACGCTGCATCCGCCTCGAGCCGCAACACTTCGCAAGGGGCGACGCGTGCACGCACGGTACATCCGGCCCCGGGCCCGAGGAGCAGCGCATCGCCTTCCACCAGCCGCGAGCGCTCGCCGTCGGGCGTGGTCAGCTCGAGCGCGCCGCTCATGAGGGCCAGGGCCATGAAGCCTTCCAGGCTCCACGGCTCGTCGGCAAGCTTCTCGCAGCGTGTCGTCGTCGGCCGTCTCGTGGGCACCGGCATCGGCTCGCACTTCGTTCGCATCGATCTCTCCTTGCGAGCGACAGGATCACTCATGCTGCCCGTCGCTGTTTGTCGCTTGCAAGGATCCTTCGTGACAGACGCGATCGCGTGGAAACGGCGATCCCGACCAGCACACTTCGGTGAGGACGAACAGCGGGCGACGACGTGACATTTCAGCGAATTGAACGCACGCGTCGTTGCCCCACCACGGGCTGCGGCCACAGAGTCTTCGCATGACCCGCGTCCCCCGCTGCGCACGCGCCTCGGCGTGTGTGCTCGCCTCGTTCATGGCCTGGCTCCCGCCGCTCGCCGCCCTGGCCAATCCGGCCGGTGGCGTCGTGCATTCGGGCGTGGCGACGATCGATGGCCAGGGCAGCGCCGTCGTAAACGTGAACCAGCAATCGCCCAATGCGGTGCTGTCGTGGCAGAGCTTCAACATCAAGCCCGGCGAGACCACCAGCTTCCACCAGCCGGGCGTCAATTCCATCGCCATCAACCGGATCCTCGACAACAATGCGTCGGCGATCTTCGGGGCGCTGAACGCCAACGGGAACGTCTATCTCATCAACCCGAACGGCATCTTGTTCGGCCCTGGCTCCCAGGTGAACGTGGGCGGGCTGGCGGCGGGGACGTCCTACCAGGCTGGTCAGAAGATGATCCAGGGCGGCTTCGATCCCTCGACACGCTCGGTGCCCGGGGCGTCGATCGTGAACCAAGGCACGATCAAGACGCGGGAAGGCGGCTTCGTCTACCTGGTGGCACCGAAGGTGGAAAACGGCAGCAACGGCGTGATCGTCGCCCCGGGGGGCGAGGTCTCCATCGCGGCGGGCTCCACCGTTTATCTCACCGATCGGCCCGACGGGCGTGGCGTGCAGATCGCCTACACGGCGCCCGGGAGCTCGGGCGCGACCCCCCTCTCCGACGTGCTCTCGCAATCGAGCTTCGCAGCCCTCGGTGCCGGAGCGCTACGGCAGGCCGGTGTTGTCGAGGCCAACGCCGTGCGAGAACGCAACGGGAAGATCGAGCTCTATGCGGAGAACACGCTCGAGCTGGGGAGCGAGAGCCGGACGTTGGCCACGGGCGCGAGCGGCGGTCTTTCCGACGGCGGCAGCATCACGGCGCTCTCGGATCGCGATGCCG
The DNA here is from genome assembly GCA_964353695.1 of uncultured Myxococcaceae bacterium. Lineage (GTDB taxonomy): Bacteria > Myxococcota_A > UBA9160 > UBA9160 > UBA9160 > MYXO. The sequence continues at coordinate 1,022 of CAYGXT010000391.1, read as the reverse complement.
TCGTGCGGGCCGGTGCGAGCCTCGACGTGTCGGGTGGTCCGGATGGCGGCAAGGGCGGCTCCATCGAGGTCTCCGCCAAGAACCAGCTCGACCTCGCGGGCAGCTTCCGCGCCGACGGCCACGGCGGCGAGCGTGGCGGAGACGTGTTCATCGACCCTCTGATTTCGAACATCGGCAACACCAGCTTCAGCGCCGACAACGTCACGCTCTACTCGCCGGATTCGATCACGATCCAGGCGGGGGCACGCGTCAGCCTCGAGCAGGGATCGAACGTTCGCAAGCTGGCAGTGCGAGCCAACAAGGACGTGCGCTTCGGCGACGGCGCGGCCATCACCGACGAGAGCGACACGACGGCACCTCCCGATCGCGACCAGAATCATTGGGACGTGGAGCTCGTGGCCGGCGCGGTGGATCCCGCCACCGCGGGCGATCTGCGAACGGCCGGGGACGGGAGACTCGTGCTCGGCGGCGCTACGGGCGGCGGCAAGGTCTCGCTGCGAACGGGCAAGATCACGGCCCGCGCGGCGCAGGACATGGTGATCGGAAGCAACGGTGGGCTGGTGGGCGAGCGCGGCGATATCGACGTCGAGGCCGGCCGCGACGTCCGCTTCACGGCCAGCTCCACCACTACCGACGGCGTGATCGAGAACGGCTCCGGGAATATCCGCGTCGTCGCGGGCAACTCCGTCATCCTGTCGGGGCGTGATGCGCAGGGACAGCTCGTGGATGGAAACGCTGCCATCCGCACGCGCGGGGTCCTCGGCCACGTCGATCAGGGAACGCCCGGCTGCGTCAACAGCGCGGGCGGCTGCGACACGCGGACCCATGGCGGACACATCTTCGTCCAGGCGCTGGGCGGAGACGTGGATGCGGGCATCGGCAACCGCTGGCTCGACATCGGCTCCACCAACATCGACGCGTTCGACCCCATGCCCGTCTTCCGCGGGGGCATCCTCGGCATCGGCTCGGAGGCGGGTGGCGACGTGACGGTAATCGCCGCGCGAGGCGTCTTCACCGGACGC
>CAYGXT010000390.1:0-3599 GCA_964353695.1 uncultured Myxococcaceae bacterium | reverse complement strand
AGGCTGCCGGCGTAGCCGAGACGTAGACTGCCTGTCGCACCCGCTGCTCCCATTCCTCGAAGCGCAGCGGCCGGTTGTCGAGGGCCGAGGGCAGCCGGAAGCCGAACTCGACCAGGGTCTCCTTGCGCGCGCGGTCGCCGCGGTACATCGCGCCAACCTGCGGCACCGATACGTGGCTCTCGTCCACGAACAGCAGGAAGTCGTCCGGGAAGTAGTCGAAGAGCGTGTAGGGCGACTCGCCGGCCGCTCGCCCGTCGAGCCAGCGCGAGTAGTTCTCGACGCCGTTGCAAAAGCCCATCTGCTCGAGCATCTCGAGGTCGAAGACCGTGCGCTGCTCGAGGCGCTGCGCCTCCAGCAGTCGGCCGTCCTGCCGGAAGCAGGCGAGCCGCTCGCGGAGCTCCTCGCGGATGCCCGCGATCGCGCGCTTCAGGGTCTCGCCGGAGGCCACGTAGTGGCTCGCGGGGTAGATCAGCACTCGCTTGGGCCGGGCAATCACCTTGCCGCGCAGCGGGTCGATCTCGGCGATGCTCTCGACCTCGTCGCCGAAGAATTCGATCCGGATCGCGCGCTCGTTCTCGTACTGCGGGAAGACCTCCACCACGTCGCCCCGCACGCGGAACGTGCCGCGATGGAAATCGATGTCGTTGCGCTTGTAGAGCATGTCCACCAGGCGTCGCAGCAGCTCGTCCCGGCCGAGGGCCGCGCCCGTCTCCACGTAGGCGTGCATCTGGCCGTAGGTGGCCGGCGCGCCGAGGCCGTAGATGCAGGAGACACTCGCCACCACCACCACGTCGCGGCGCGTGAGCAGGGAGTGGGTGGCCGAATGTCGAAGCTTGTCGATCTCGTCGTTGACCGAGGAATCCTTCTCGATGTAGGTGTCGGTCGACGGGATGTAGGCCTCGGGCTGGTAGTAGTCGTAGTAGGAGACGAAGTACTCGACGGCGTTCTCCGGGAACAGCCCCTTGAGCTCGGCGTAGAGCTGCGCCGCGAGGGTCTTGTTGGGGGCCATCATCAGCGCCGGACGGTCGAGCTGCTCCACGATGCAAGCCATGCTGAAGGACTTGCCGCTGCCCGTGACACCGAGCAGCGTCTGGTGGCGATCGCCACGCTCGAGGCCACAGACCAGCTGCTCGATGGCCTGCGGCTGATCTCCCTTCGGCGTGAACTCCGAGACCAGGCGAAAGCTGCTCACGCGCGTCGCCAGCGCGGCCCCGCCGGCGTATCCTCGATCACGATGCCCTCGCCGGCCAGCACGTCGCGCACGCGGTCGGCCGCCGCAAAATCGCGCCGCTTCCGCGCGGCCTCACGCTCCGCGACCAGGCCGTCGATGCGCGGATCGCTCTCGCGGCCGGCCGCGCGCGGCAGCTCCGTCGCCAGCCCGAGGCCGAGGAAGCGCTCGAACTCGAGCAGCAGAGCACGGCGCTGCGCCGGGTCGAGCTCGGCGCTGCGCGCCACCTCCCACGCCACGGCCAGCGCGCGGGGCGCGTTGAGGTCGTCGCGCACGGCCTCCCGGAAGCGTGCGCGATAGGGCTCGAGAGTCCCCGGATCGGGAGTGCCGCTGGCCTCGCGCACCTCCACGGCCGCGCCGAGCAGGCGCCGGTAGCCGGTGGCCGCCGCCTCCATGGCCTCGATCGTGAAGGTCTGCTGCTGGCGGTAATGCCCTTGCAGGAAGAAGTAGCGGAAGGCCAGCGGCTCGAAGCCGCGGTCCACCAGGTCCTGCAGCAGCAGCACCTGACCCTTCGACTTCGAGATCTTCTCGCCGCCCAGGTCGTAGAACTCATTGTGGATCCAGAAACGGACCCACGGATGCAGGTCGAGTGCGCACTCGCTCTGGGCGATCTCGTTGGTGTGGTGCACGGGGATGTGATCCACCCCACCCGTGTGAATGTCGAAGGGTGCTCCCAGGTATTTCGTGCTCATGGCCGAGCATTCGAGATGCCAGCCGGGAAAGCCACGGCCCCAGGGCGAGTCCCACTCCTGCTGCCGCTTCACGCCGGGCGCCGGCAGCTTCCAGAGCGCGAAGTCGGCGGCGCTCCGCTTGCCCGGAACGTCGCCGATGCGCGCGCCGGCCTCCTGCCCGGCCAGGTCGAGCCGTGCGAACTCGGCGTAGCGAGGAAACTTCGAGGTGTCGAAGTAGAGGCCGTCGTCGATGCGGTAGGTGTAGCCCTTCGCCTCGAGCCGCTGCGCGAGCTCGATCTGCTCCGGAATGTGATCCGTCGCCTTGCAGTAGACGTGAGCCTCGAGGCAGCCGACCCGACGGCGGTCGCTGCGCCACTGCTCGGTGTAGAGAGTGGCGATCTCCACCGCCGTGCGGCCGCTGCGGGCGGCGGCACTCTCGATCTTGTCCTCCCCCGCGTCGGCGTCGTCGGTCAGGTGCCCCACGTCGGTGATGTTGATGACGTGGGTCACGCGCAGACCCTCAGCCTCGAGGGCGCGGCGCAGCAGATCCGCCATCAGATACGGCCGCAGGTTTCCGATATGCTGCGGCGCGTACACCGTCGGCCCGCAGCTGTAGACGCGCGCGTGATCGGGCTCGAGCGGCTCGAAGCGCTCCTTGCAACGGCTGCGCGTGTTGTAGAGCAAGAGACCCGTCACCGCGCGCCCACCTCTCCCGCGCTGACGAGCAGCGCGACGGCCTGTGCTGCAATGCCCTCGCCGCGCCCGATGGCGCCGAGGCCGTCGGTGCTGGTCACTTTAACGCTGACGCGCGTCGCCTCGACTCCGAGGAGCGCGGCCACCGAGGCCCGTATCTGGTCGAGGTGTGGCGCGAGGCGCGGCTCCTGCGCGATGACGGTCGCATCCACGTTGGAAACCCTCAGTCCCGCCGCGCGAACGCGGACCGCGATGTCGGCGAGGATCACGCCGCTCGAGATTCCCGCGAGCTTCGGATCGGAAGACGGAAAGTGGCGGCCGAGATCGCCGTCACCGAGGGCGCCGAGCAGGGCGCTCGCGATGGCGTGGAGCAGCACGTCCCCGTCCGAGTGCCCCTCGAGGCCCCGCGAATGCGGAATCTCGACGCCTCCAATCTTGAGTGGGCGCCCGGGCGTCAGCCGATGCGCGTCGAAGCCCTGGCCGATCCTCAAACCGCAGACTCCTTCGGTTCGGCCAGCTCTGCCAGCCGTGCTTGTGCCGGGGCGAAATCCTCGGGCCGCGTGATCTTGATGTTGCCGGGGTCCCCTTCCACCACGGCGACGGGCAGGCCGAGGCGCTCGACAAGTTGTACGTCGTCCGTTGCCCTCACCCCCGCGTATATCGCCTTCGCGAGCGCCTCACGCAGCACGTCGATGCGGAAGGCCTGCGGCGTCTGCGCCGCCCAGCACTCCGACCGCTCCGGCGTCTCGACGACGCGCCCCCCGCGCACCCGCTTGATGGTATCGATCACCGGCACCGCCAGTAGAGCGGCTCCCACCTCGCGCGCGGCTGTGAGCACGCGCGCGACATCGCGCGCCCGAACGAAGGGCCGGGCCGCGTCGTGCACCGCGACCAGGGTCACGTCCCCACCGAGAGAGGCCACGCCGGCCTGCATCGAGTCCTGCCGCTCTGCGCCGCCGATTACGACCGGGGCGAGCGTTGGGATGCGCGCGAGCGCCGGAGCCAGC
>CAYGXT010000389.1:0-3606 GCA_964353695.1 uncultured Myxococcaceae bacterium | reverse complement strand
CGCCAGCCTCGACACGCTCGCTGCGGCCTACGAGGCGGCCGGCCGCGGAAGCGAGGCGCTCGCGGCAGCGCGCGAGGCCCTCGCTCGGGCAGACGAACAGGATCTCGTCGAAGCGGCCGAAGCCATCCGAGCGCGCATCAAGACGCTCGAGACGCAGGATTAGCTCGGCAGCCAGTGCAGTCCGGGCACCTCGGTGCGGGTGAAGCAGAGCCCATACGTGAAGACGAGCGTGACGAGGAGGGCGAGGGCGCCGCACGTCGCCCACACGAGGGTTCGACGCCAGCGCGGCCCCTGGCTCCAATGCGAGAGCGTCTCGCTCGCGTAGAACGCGAAGGGAAGCATCGCGCCGAGCAGATAAGTGCCCTTGAGCGTCGCGAACCACGGGTTGCGCCAGGTGAAGAGGACGTAGCCGATGAGGTTGAGCAGCAGGATGAGGAGAAGAGGCGTATCGGGCCCGCCGGGGGCGCGCAGGCTCCGCATGAGCCCGCGCGCGACCCCGATGGCGAAAGCCAGCGTCGGCAGAAGCGCGAGCAACAGGATCAGCGTTCCCGCGTGCTGTACCGCAGCTCCTTCCGTCGGAAGAAAATGACGATGTCCGTCGAACCAGAGGGTGACGTAGGTGCTCCCCCAAACCGAATGAAGAAGATCGGGATCGAGCAGCTGAGGATCCGTCCACGTGGAGAGCGGGAGCGAGAGATAGTCGGCGATGGTTCGCGCCCCCGGTGGCATCGTGTACATGAGGGCGTGATTGGGTAGGCCTTGGGGGTAGAGGTAGCCGTACTTGAAGAAGTTGCGCGCGTAGTACCAACCGCCCACCGCAGCTGCGACGACGCTGATCACGATGCAGGAGACGGCGTATCGGCGAAGCTCCCGACGACGCCAGCCCGCGATGGCATACGAGACGAGGGCGGTCGGAATCACCAATACACCGGAGAGCTTCGTAAGCCAGGCGAGCCCCGCGAGAAAGCCCGCTGTCGCGCTTCGTCTCAGATCATTGGAAGCAGCGGATGGCGCAAGCGACAAGGCGATCAAGGTGAGGGCGCCCGTGACCAGCGCAGAAGCGAGTGCCTCCTCTCCGAACACCATGGACATCTGGATTTGCGCAGGCAGGAACAGAAGTAGGCCCCCCGCAAACAGCATGCGGATCTCGTTGTCGGGGTCGAGCCGTCGGATGAGCAATACCGTGCCAGTAATTGCAGCAAGACCCGCGATGCTCGAGATCAGGCGGACTACGAGGACTCCGCGGGCCGGGTCGTCCGGACCGAATGCAAGGATGATCGCGGTAGAGAGATAGTAGAAGAGCGGCGGGTGACCGAATGCCCAGCCTTCGGCGGGCAGGGGAAGGGCCCAGGTCGCGAGGAGCCGCTGCACGTAGCGCCAGTTGTAGATCGCGTCGAAGCCCCAGAGCGAAGGATAGAAGATCGCGTTGCTGACGCGGATGCCGGCGCCAATCGCGAAGGCGCACCAGAGGATCTCGCGCGGCCCGGGCTTGATGCGGGCGCTCACTTGCCGCCGATGAGGGAAAGAATCGTATTCTCGAACCCGTCAGCGGCGCGATCCCAGTCGAACTCGCGAGCCCAGACGCGCGCCGCGTCCCCAAGCCGGTCTGCAAGAGCATCGTCCGTCAAGACCTGCCCGATCCGTGCCGCCCAGACCTCCGGATCATCGACAGCCACGAGAAAGCCCGTCTCCTCGTGCCGCACGGCATCGCGCAGTCCCGGTGCGTCCGTCGCGATGACCGGCACGCCGAATGAGTTCGCCTCGATGACCGTGATGCCCCAGCCTTCCTTCACGGAGGGACAGACGCAAACCCGGGCGCTCGCGAGCAGCTCGTCGCGCCGAGCGTCCTCTACGAAGCCGTGGAACTGCGTGCGGCTCGCGATGCCGAGCTCCGCAGCGATGCCCTCGAGACGCGAGCGGTCCGTGCCGCGGCCGATGACGTCGATCGCGAGGGCCGGTATCCGAGCCGCTAGCAGCGCTACCGCTCGAAGCAGAAGGTCTACCCGCTTGTACGGCTCGAGCCGACCGAAGTACGCGACCCGGGCCCCACGACGCGAAGGTGCGGGCGTATCGTGCACGCCGGTCTGGATTCCATTGTGGATCACCGAAACATGGGAGCTCGGAATCCCCCGCTGCACCAGGTCGAGTCGCGTGCTCTCGGAGACGGCAACGAAGGGCGTCCGCGCATACAGCAGCGGGATCATTCGCTCGGCTGCGACGACGCACGCGGCAATGGGCCAGGACACCTGCTGAAATGCGGCTGTGCCGAAGAGGTGATGACAGACCGCGAGGACGGGCTTTCGCGAGAGCGTCGGCGCGAAGAACGGGAGCTTGTTCAAATGCTCGACCACGACGTCGAAGCGGCCCTCTCTCGTGGCGCGCCGGCACAGCCAAGCAGCACGCCCGTAGTAGACGGGCAGAGGGCCGAGCCGCTGGACGTCGAGGGCCCCGACGCGTTCACGCGCTGGGGCGCCGCGAAAGCTGCACGCCGCTTGCGTGGTCTCGAAGCCTCGCCGGGCCAGCCGCTCCGCAATCTCGGCGACGTGCACCTCGGCCCCGCCCGCGCGCGGATGAAGCGGATCCCGCTCGTTGAGAACCAGGAGGCGACGGCCCACGAACGATGAGCTTAGAGGCGTCCGAGCGCGTCGGCGAGCCGCAGCCACCATACGATCCAGAGCGCCTCGAGGCCGATTCTCATGTTGAGCTTCGAATCACCCCGGGTGCGGTCCACGAAGAAGAAGGGAACTTCCTTGATCCGCGCGCCGGCCTTCACGAAGCGGTAGTTGAGCTCGATCTGGAAGGCATACCCCGTGGAGCGGATGCGCTCGAAGCCGATGCGCTGGAGCAGCTGCGCCCGGATGCAGCGAAAGCCTCCGGTGGTGTCGCTGATGGGGAGCCCGGTAACGCGCCGGGCATACCAGTTGCCGAAGTAGCTGACGAGAATCCTCTCGATCGGCCAGTTCACGACCGTGATGCCCTTCAGGTACCGCGAGCCCAGCACCACGTCGTGATCTTCGATCTCGGCGAGGAGCGTGTTGAGTGCATCCGGGGGGTGCGAGAAGTCGGCGTCCATCTGGATCACGAAGTCTGCCCCGAGGTCCAGCGCATGCCTCAGCCCCGCCCGGTAGGCGGCGCCGAGCCCCCCCTTCGCATTCCGGTGGAGGACGTGCACCCGGCCGTCCTGGGCCGCTGATTCGTCCGCGATCTCGCCGGTGCCGTCGGGGGAGCTGTCGTCCACGACGAGCACCTCCAGGCGCGCGTCGCGGCCCAGGATCTGCGGGATCAGGAGCGGGAGGTTCTCCGCCTCGTTGTAGGTCGGGACCACGACGATCACGCGGCTCACGGCATCCTCCGGGCTTCGCCAGATGATACCGGAGTGCGGGGATCCGAGGGGGTATTTTGCTCCACGACCCCCGCGGGGATGGCGATCCGAGGGCTCCCCCACCAGGCGAGCGGGAGGTTCCAGGTCCCAGCGTCGCGTTCAACCTGGAGCCGCAGCGTCACGCGCATGCCGGCCCAGGGCGAGAGGTCTACCTCGAGGGGCTCCCAGCTCCGCTGCTCGAGCAGGTCGGGCGGCTAGAGGAGCTGGGCGGTGGCGGCTGAGCG
>CAYGXT010000388.1:0-3610 GCA_964353695.1 uncultured Myxococcaceae bacterium | reverse complement strand
CGCGCGCCAGGCCGTGGAGGCCGCCGTTGAGGCCGAGGAGCTGGCCGGCCTGCCAGGCCGCATCGCCGCAGCGCGAGCCCGTACCCAGCAGCAGCGCCAGCAGCTCTGCGTCGGCAAGGGATTCGGGACCGTCGGCATGAAGGCGTTCGCGCGGACGCTGCGCAGCGTCGCTCGGCATGGAGGCTCCGGCGGGACCGGAAGAGAAAAAAGTCTAGCGCGCGTCCGCCCTGGATGGGCAAGCCTGCTCGCTGGCATTCGCCTTCGAGAGGGCAGCCTCGAAGACGCCCTCGGCGAGCTCGGGCGCCACCAGGCTGCGATAGCTCGCCTCGCGCCGCGCCGGCGACTCGAGCTCGTCGGTCACCCGGCGCAGCAGCGCGAGGTAGCCCCGCGCAAGGTGCGGCTGGCTCGCGGCCGCGGCGAGCTCGATCGGCGCCGCGGGGTTGAATCGGCTCCCGTCCTCGAGCGTAATGACACCGCCTGGTGACACCTCGCCGAGGCGCTTCATCGCGGCCCGGAGAAATGGCTCACGGAAATCGTTCGGCGACAGAGCTCGAGCAAGACCTGCCGGGTCAAGGCCTGCGCGAAGGGTGGCGTCGAAGCTCGCGGCGCAGCCCGTGACGTCCGAGGCACGCACGCTCGCCAGCGCGGCCTGGAGCTTCTCCACCGATGGCGCACCACCGCCCGGGATGAGATCGACGGTGTAGGCGTAGAGCTGGCGCGCGGTGTCGAGGCTCTGACGGGAGCGGAGCTCCGGCCTCGGCTGCCTCGCCTCTGGCGCCAGGTCGATGCGCACCAGCAGATCTTCGCCGAGCTGCTGGGTGTCGACCTTTTGGACCAGGGGGCTGGTGAACCCGGCAAGCTGACCCTCCGCCGAGGCCCCCAATGCGGTCTCGTTCAGCACCACACTGAAACCCTCGGGCCGTTCCTGAAAACGTACGACGGCCGGCTGGCGCGTAAGGAATGTGAGAGAGGAGCGGCCCGCGAAATAGCTCTGTGACGCACCCTCGAGAAGATTCGGCACGGGGTCGAGGTCGATCAAGAACCGGCTCTGCTCGGAGTCGATCCCCAGCTGAACTTCCTTCGAGCGGTAGCCAGGGAGGAAGGCACGGATGGTGACGGCGTCACGCGGCCCCGCATCACTGCGGCTCGGCAGCAGGATCGTTGCTGGTGCGGTGGTCTGTACGTAGCGCTTCTGGAAGCTCGCGCGGACGTAAAAGAGGTCGAGCGTTGCGCCGGGTGGCGTGGTGTCGACCTCGATCTTCCGCTCGCCGTACCAGTAGCCGGGGCCCGAGACCATGGAACGAAACGGACCGAATACGTTGCGCATGCCGAAGGGCTTCGAACCCTCGGGCTCTAGACGAATCGTCTCCGCGCGCGCGGCGAGCGCAAGCAGACAAGACGAGACGGCAAGCAGCCACCGCGTTCGGTTCAAGACGCTCCCCCAGGGCAACCGAGGAAGCGTACCCGCCACGCACACCCCGAGCCAAACCGCTGGCGGATCAGCGACTCGAGGGCACGCCCGCAAGGCGCAGGAAAGCATCGGCCAATGCCGCCGCGCGCGGATCCGGGAGGCCCCGAAGCGCGTGCGCTACCGCCAACGCGCGCTCCCGGCTGCCGGCTTGCTGCGCGAGCCCGGCGAGCCAGGCCTCCTGCTCGGCCACACTCAATGCCTCGGTCGCACGCAGCACCGACGCCGGATCGCGCAGCGCCTCGTCGAGAGCCCGGGGAGGCACGATGGGACCCGCCGAGAGCTCCTCGCTTGCAGCGTCGGGCGCCGCGGAGGCGCCGAGAACCTTCGCGCTCCCGAGGGCTCTCTCGAGCGACGGCAGCGTCGCGCTCGGAACAAGCGGCCCAAAGGCAGGGCGCAGCCACAACACCAAGATAGCGGCCGACACCAGCACGAGGGCCGGCGTCGCGAGCCGCGAGCGGAGATCCCACGGCATGCCACCCAGCAGCCGCACCAGCACGCCCGGCCGGCCCTCGCCCGCCGCGATCCTCGCCAGAACCGCATCGGCCAGGCCAGGCGGGGGCTCGGGATCCCCGAGCGAGTGCAGCGCGTCTAGCGCAGCGCGGAGCTCGCGCAGGTGCGACGCGCAGTGGGTACACGCGTCGAGGTGAGCGTCCACCAGCGCGCGGCGCGCGACCGGCAGATCCCCTTCGAGATAGTTGCTGAAATCGGCACGGACCTCGCCATGGGTCATCGCAACGGCTCCCGCGCACCGAGCGCACCGGCGTCCACAAGAATCTCGCGCAGCCGCTCGCGCGCGCGGTGGATGCGCGACTTGACCGTGCCCTCGGGCAGATCGAGCATGCGCGCGATCTCCGGATACGGAAGGCCCTCCAGGTCGTACAGTACGAGCGGCAGGCGCAGCCGCGGCGAGAGCTCGAGCAGCGCGGCCTGAACCGTCGCCCGCTCCTCGGCGGCCGCCGCCGCGCGCTCGGGATCGAGAGGTGCTGCGGGCAGCTCCGCGCCTGTCTGCTGGAGCCGCGCCAGGCCCTGCTCCCGCGCGTGGCTGCGCCCGAGCGTGCGCCGCCGGTTCAGTGCTGCATTTGCAGCGACGCGGTAGACGAAGGTCGAGAAGAGCGCGTCGCCGCGGAAGTAATGTCCGTGCCGGTGGAGGTTCAGAAAGGTCTCCTGTGCCGCATCTTCTGCCTCTTCGCGGCTGCCGAGCATGCGCAGGAGCAGCCGGTAGACGCGACGCTCGTGACGCCGGACCAAGGCCCCAAACGCATCCACGTCGCCGGCGCGCCAGAGCAGCACGAGCTCTTGATCCGGATCGGCGCTGCCCTGGCCGCTCGCGCGCGGCCTGGGCAGAGGCCTCCGCTCCACGATCTCGTGTCCCACGCCACGCCTCTCCTGGGATCGACACCGCCCCGCTGAGGGCGGTTCCTCAGCCGTCCGTGCGGCCGGGGCTGCGCTCCCCGCCGCGCTTGCGCCGGGTCGGGGGGATCGCCTGCTCCGGGCGCTGCCACAGACCACTCTTCCCACCCGACTTTTGGATCAGCCGGATGGCCTCAATCGTCATCGAGCGGTCGATCGCCTTGCACATGTCGTAGAGGGTGAGGCCGGCAGCGGCGACGGCGACCAGCGCCTCCATCTCGACGCCGGTCCGCGCATGCGCCTCTACACGAGCCTCGACCAGAACGCGATCACCGCTGGGGCCCGGCTCGAGCACCAGGTCGACGGCGTCGAGGCCCAGCGGATGCGCAAGGGGAATCCACTCGCCGGTTCGCTTCGCTGCCTGGATGCCGGCGAGGCGGGCCGTCGCCAGCACGTCACCCTTGGGAACGTCGCCGGCCGCGATCCTGCGCAGCGTCGCAGGCGCCATCCGTACCTCTCCCCGAGCAACGCAGACGCGGCGCGTCACGGGCTTGTCCGCGACGCTCACCATGCGTGCGTTGCCCTTGGCATCGAGGTGGGAGAGACGGCGGGCCATGAGCAGTGCGCAAGACCATCGAGGACGCGCGGTGCCGCGTCAACTCGCTCTCCACGAGGTCCTATAGGGGCATAAACCCCGCGGGGGCGAAACCTCGAGCTTCGTGGCGAGAGCAAGTAGCTTTCGGCATCCGATCTGGCGTGTTCCGTTTGACCCTCAAACAAGCCGGGTGT
>CAYGXT010000387.1:0-3611 GCA_964353695.1 uncultured Myxococcaceae bacterium | reverse complement strand
CGTTCTCGTACTCGAAGGCCCAGCCGCCCGGAAGAGCGAACGGACGCTTCTTCGCCCAGTCACCGCGCACGCCGAGGATCTGCCGCTCGATCAGCCACTCACCGGCAGCGGCCAGACGCGGGTCGTCCTGGCGCACGCCCGAATCGAGCATGGCCTTCGCAACCAGCGCCGTATCCCACACGGGCGAGACGCAGGGCTGCAGCATGAGGCCACCGGGCATGGGCGCCGTGAAGGCCTCCACCGCCTCGTGGCCGCGGCGAACGGCCTCGTCGTCCGCACCGCAACGGGCCTTCAGCGCCAGCGTCGAGTTCAGCATCGCGGGAATGATCCCACCCCAGCTTCCGTTGCGATCCTGGCGCTCGCGGATCCAGCGCTCGGCCTCGCGCAGCGCTCGCTTTCGGAAGGGCCTCCAGCCCGTGGCGCGGCCGAGGGCATGCAGCGCCTGATCGAGATGGGTGAAGAATCGCCGCCAGGTGAAAAGCGGCTGCCCCGGATCGAAGGAGAGGTCGGCCGTCTCCGGCGGCGTCGTCCAACACTCGCGGATGCCGTGACCCTTCTCGAGCGGAACACGGAAATCCAGCGCCTGAAGGATCGTCAGCGGCACCAGCGTACAGCGCGCCCAGGAGGACATCTCGTAGATGCTGAGCGGGAATCGATCCGGCAGCAGCAGGATCTCGACGGGCGTTGCCGGAATGCCGCGATCGGGAAATTCTCCGAAGTAGGAGAGCCAGATGCGCGTGAAGACGCCCACGTTCGCGACGCCGCCGCTGGCCAGGATGAACGCGCGCGCCTTCGCCAGCGCGGCGTCGTCGGGGCAGTGGCCCACGAGCTTGAGCGCGAAGTACGCCTCCACAGTCAATGAAAGGTGGCTCGGCGCACCCTCGTAGCGCGACCAGCCGCCGTCCTCACGCTGCGTCGCAAGCAGCAGTTCCACGGCCAGACGGTCTCGCTCGCCGACCGGAAGGCCCATGCAGCGCCGATAGATCACGTACTCGGCCGTGATCGTGGCGTCAGCCTCGAGCGGGAAAACCCAATGGCCATCGGGCTCCTGACTCTTCCAGAAATGCTCGTGCGCGCGCGCGATGGCGTCGCCCACACCCGCCTGCCCCGGCGGCACTTCGATGGGCCCCGTGCCCGGCTTCGCCGCTCCCTCGATCTGCAGCAATCCACTCATTTCGATCCCCCCAGCCAGCTTCGGGTTCGCTCTGCGACCGAGGCGGCGTCGATGCCGGCGAGCCGCCACTGATCCGCGACCTCGCCATGCTCCATGAATGCGTCCGGCAGGCCGAGCAGCAGCGTGGGCGTGCCCGGCGCGTGCCGAGCCAGGCACTCGAGCACGGCGCTCCCGAAGCCGCCGTGCGCCGCGTGGTCTTCGATCGTCACGATGCCGGCCGTCCGCCGCGCCGCGGCGACGAGAGTCGTCGTGTCGAGAGGCTTCACGAAGCGCGCGTCGATCACGGTCGCCTCGATGCCGAGCTCGGTCAGCCGCTCCGCCGCGGACTCTGCGGTGGCGACGGTATTGCCGAGGCCGAGGAGCGTCACGTCGTCGCCTTCGCGCAGCACCTCGGCACGACCGATCTCGATCGGTTTCGGATCTGGATCGAGCGTTACGCCGCGTGCGGCGCCGCGCGGGAAACGCAGGGCGAAGGGGCGCCCGCATTCGACGGCCGTTGCGAGCAGATGCTGCAGCTCGTTCTCGTCCCGCGGCGCCGCCACGATGAGATTCGGTATCGCGCGCAGGTAGGCGAGGTCGAGGACGCCGTGATGGGTCGGTCCATCGGGGCCGACCAGGCCCGCGCGATCGAGAGCGAAGATCACCGGCAACTCCTGAAGCGCGACGTCGTGGACGACCTGATCGAAGGCGCGCTGCAGGAATGTCGAGTAGATCGCGCAGACGGGGCGGAAGCCCTCCGCCGCGAGCCCCGCCGCGAAGGTGACGGCGTGCTGCTCCGCGATGCCGACGTCGTAGACGCGATCGGGATGCCGGCGCGCAAAGACGTCGAGGCCGGTGCCGTCGAGCATGGCCGCCGTGATAGCGACGACGCGCCGATCGCGGTCCGCGACCCGGATCAGCGCCTCCGCGAAGCAGGCCGTCCAGCTCGGCGGGCCACCGGCGGCAGAGCTGCCCCTCACGCCCGTCTCGATCGAGAAGGGCGCCGTTGCGTGCCAGCCAAAAGGATCGGCCTCGGCGGGCGCAAAGCCCTTGCCCTTACGCGTTCGTACATGCAGCAGCGTCGGGCCGGAGGCATCGCGCAGCAGCTCGAGACCTGCCAGCAGCTCAGGCAGGTCGTGGCCGTCCACCGGTCCCAGCATGCGCAGGCCAAGCGTCTCGAAGTAGCCACGCGGGGAGTCCGCCTGCGACAGGCCACCGATATTGTTTGCGATGGACATGCCGTTGTCGTTGAAGACGATCTTGAGGTCGGTACCGAGAAAGCCCGCATGGTTGAGGCCCTCGAAGGACATCCCGGCCGTCGCTGCGCCGTCGCCGATGACGGCGACGACTCGCTCGTCGCGGCCCGCTCGGCGCACGCCTTCCGCCATGCCGAGGGCGGCCGACACCGAGGTGCCGGCGTGGCCTGCGCCGAAAACGTCGTAGGGGCTTTCAATCCTGCGCAGAAAGCCGCTCGGCCCGTGCGCCTTCTTGATCGCGCGCAGGCCCTCGCGTCGCCCCGTCAGCACCTTGTGGCCGTAGGCCTGGTGACCGACATCCCAGACGATGCGGTCGCGTGGCGTGTCGAAGACCCAGTGCAGGCCGACGCAGAGCTCGACCGTGCCGAGGCTGCCGGCGAAATGGCCGCCGATCTCGGAGCCGACCTTGATGAGGAAGGTCCGCAGCTCGTCGGCCACCGCCCCCAGGCTTTCCCGTGGCACGCGCCGGAGATCGGCGGGCTCCTCGATGCGCGAGAGCCAGCTCTCCACTAGCGCACCACCCAGCGGCCGAACTCGAGCGCGTCGGAGAAGCTGCGCGTGATCTCCTCGGCCGCGCTGGGCTCGAAGCCCGAGTGCAGCTTGCAGTTCTCGCAGCGCTTGTCGCGGCGCTGGCGAAAGAACTCCCAGTCCGTCTTCTCCATCAGCTCGCGATAGCTCGGATAGTGTGCGTCCGTGATGAGGTAGCAGGGGCCCTTCCAGCCGCGCGGGTTGCGCGTAACGTTGGCCCAGGGCGAGCAGAGCAGGTCCCGCTCGCCGGTCAGGAACTTGAGGTAGAGCGGCGTGCTCAACACCTTGTGCCGCTGCGCGATCTTCTTGATGCGCTGGAAGCGGCTGTGCACCTCTTCCTTTGCCATGTAGATGTCGTTTTCGAGCACCTGGTAGGCGTAGCCTGGCGTGATCAGGAAGCCGTGCACGCCCATGCCGTCGAGCATGCTGAAGAGCTCCTCGAGCTCCTCGTCGCTGGTCTCTTTGAAGATCGTGGTGTTGGTCGAGACGCGGTAGCCCTTCTCGACCGCGCGCTTCATCTGCGGAATGATCTCATCGAAGACACCAGGTTCACAAACCGAGCGGTCGTGGGTCTCGCGCATGCCGTCGAGGTGGACCTGAAGCATAAGGTTCGGGTGTGGCGGCACCTTCTCCATGAAGCGGTCGAGCAGGATCGCGTTGGTGCAGAGCTGGAC
>CAYGXT010000386.1:0-3612 GCA_964353695.1 uncultured Myxococcaceae bacterium | reverse complement strand
CGAGCGTGCTCGCGCGCGGCATCGAGGTGCTCTACGCGTGTGAGGAGGCGCTGCGAATTGCGCGCAGCTACGAGCCGCCTGCCGCGCCTGCCGCCGAGTGGACGCCGCGCGCAGGCGTGGGCCACAGCGCGACCGAGGCGCCGCGGGGATTGCTCTACGTCCGCGTCGAGACCGATGCCGCGGGCGATGTCGTAGAGATTCGGATCGTGCCCCCCACGGCCCAGAACCAGGCACGCATCGAGGACGACCTGCGCCTGCTCGCGCCGCGCGTGCTGGCGCTCTCGCACGACGAGGCGCGCCGCAGCTGCGAGCGCGCGATCCGCGACTACGACCCCTGCATCTCGTGCTCGACGCATTTTCTGACGCTGGAGATCGAGCGACGAATACCCTTGGAGGACTGATGCGCGCCCTGGTGATCGGAATTGGATCTCCCCACGGCGACGATGCCATCGGCCTGCTCGTGGCGCAGCGGCTCGCGAGCGAGCCGCTGCCCGAGGGCGTCACGGTCGTAGGGCGAGACCGCCCCGGCCTCTCCCTGCTCGATGACCTCGAATCTACGCCGGCGGTGGTGATCGTGGATGCCCTGCGCTCGGGCGCGGCGCCCGGCTCCGTGCTGCGCATTCCGCCTGCCGCGCTCGCGCGCGAGCGCCTCACCTCTTCGCATACGCTTCGTGTCGCGGAGACCCTCATGCTCGCGGTAGCGCTGGGACGCACGCTTCCTGCCCTCCGGATCGTCGCCATCGAGATCGTCGCCATGCAGGGAGAGACGCTTTCGCCCGAGGTGGCCGCTGCCGTCGAGCCGGCCTGCGCGGCCGCGAGAGCGGCGCTCGAGGAGTTGCTGCCCCGTGCATGACGCGAAGCTCTGCCTCGAGCTGCTGCGGATCGCCGAGGAGCATCGTGTTCGCGCCGGCGCCGAGCGCATCACGGCGCTACGCCTACAGGTGGGCACACTCTGCGGTGTCTCCCCGAGCGCCATTGCCCGTGCATTTCCCATCTGCGCCGCGGGCAGCGCGGCGGACGGAGCGACGCTCCACATCGACGAGGTGCCTGGGCGTGAGCTCCGGATCGCGGACATGGAGGTGCTCTGATGTGCGGCATCTGCGCTCGCGGCGAGGCCTAGCGCGATGTGTCTGGCGGTGCCCGGCCGCGTGCTCGAATGCCTGGAAAGAGACGGGCTCCGTTTCGCACGCGTTGATTTCGGGGGAGTCCGCAAGGAGATCTGCCTCGAGACCGCGCCCGAGGCCGGGCCGGGAGATTGGGTGCTGGTGCACGTGGGCTTCGCGCTGCGCGTGCTCGACGAGGTGGCGGCCCACGAGGTCTGCGAGGCCCTCGGCGTCCCGGAGGGCCGGGCTTGAAGTTCGTGGACGAGTATCGAGATCCTGCCGCCATCCTGGCATTGGCGAGCCGGATTCGTGACGAGGCGACACAGCGCTGGACGCTGATGGAGGTTTGCGGTGGGCAGACGCATGCGATTCTCGCCAGCGGCCTCGACGCCATGATCGAGAGCGCGGTAGAGCTGCTGCACGGACCCGGCTGTCCGGTCTGCGTGACGCCGGTAGAGACTCTCGACCGCGCGCAGGCGTTGGCCGCACTGTCGGACGTCGTGCTGTGCAGCTTCGGCGATATGCTGCGCGTGCCGGGCTCGAACGGCAATCTTTTCGACGCACGGGCCCGCGGCGCGGACGTCCGCATCGTCTACTCGCCTCTCGATGCCGTTCGCCTCGCGGCCGCGAACCCGGAGCGCCGGGTGGTCTTCCTTGCCGTCGGCTTCGAGACCACCGTGCCGGCGGTGGCCGCGGCGGTGCGCCATGCGCGTGCGCGGGGCCTCTCGAACTTCTGGCTGCTCACGTCGCACGTACGCGTGCCTCCTGCACTGGCCGCGATCCTCTCGGCGCCCGAGACGCGCATCGACGCCTTCCTTGCCGCCGGCCACGTCTGCAGCATCATGGGCACACAGGAGTACGAGCCACTCGTGGCTCGCCATCGCGTGCCCATCGTGGCGACGGGCTTCGAGCCGTGCGACATCCTCGAAGGCGTGCTGCTGGCAGTGCGGCAGCTCGAACGCGGCCAGGCGCGGGTCGAAATTCAATACCGCCGCGCCGTGCGTCCCGAGGGCAATCCCGCTGCGCGCGCACTGGTCGAGGAGATATTCGAGATCGTCGACCGGCCCTGGCGCGGCATCGGAGTCGTGCCCGGCGGCGGTCTCGCGCTGCGAGCGGACTGGAGCGCCTTCGACGCCGAGCGTGTGTTCGCCGAGCTCGGGGAGATCTCGGCGCTGGAGCCGCCGGAATGTCGCGCGGGAGACGTACTGCGCGGCGTGCTGCGCCCGCCCGCCTGCCCCGAGTTCGGCCGCGGCTGCACCCCGGAGCTGCCCCTCGGCGCGCCCATGGTGTCTTCCGAGGGCGCGTGCGCGGCGTACTACCGCTACCGGCCCGTGGACTGCCTGGAGGCTTCGCCATGACGATCGATGCTGCGGCTCTTGCTAGCCCGGCCTGTCCCGCTCCCGTGGAGGGCGATCGAATCACCCTGCTGCACGGAGCAGGCACGGGCGCGAGCGCGCGCCTCTTCGAGCAGGTGCTGCTGCCGCGGCTGCGCTCGGCGCCCCTCGAGGAGAGGCATGACGGTGCGGTGCTGTCGCTTCCCGGCGGCGATCGGCTCGCCTTCACGACGGATACCTATGTCGTGAGCCCGCTCGAGTTCCCCGGCGGAGACATCGGTAGCCTCGCCGTCCACGGCACCGTGAACGATCTCGCCATGTGCGGTGCGCGTCCGCTGGCGCTCTCCTGCGCGCTGGTGCTGGAGGAGGGACTACCGCTGGCGACCCTCGAGCGCGTACTCGACTCGATGGCCGCTGCCGCGCGCGCGGCCGGCATCCCGGTCGTGACTGGCGACACGAAGGTGGTGGAGCGCGGCAAGGGCGACGCTCTTTTCGTGAACACTGCCGGTGTCGGACTCGTGCCGGCCGGCCGCGATTTTCGGCCTGCGCGCGTGCAGGTGGGCGATCGCATCGTGGTCTCGGGGAGCCTCGCTCGCCACGGTGTGGCCGTGCTCTCGCAGCGCGAAGGGCTGGCCTTCGAGAGCGATATCACGAGCGACTCCGCCCCGCTGGCTTCTCTCGTCGAAGCCATGTGCACGGCAGCGCCCGACATCCACTGCCTGCGCGATCCCACGCGAGGCGGTCTCGGTGCCGTGCTGCATGAGATCGCGGCGGCGGCGGGCGTAGAGGTCGAGGTGGACGAGGCGAGCCTGCCCTTCGACCCCGCCGTGCGCGCCGCCTGCGAGCTGCTCGGCCTCGATCCCCTCTTCCTGGCGAGCGAAGGACGCTGCGTGGCGTTCGTGCCGCTCGCGCTCGAGCCTGCGTTGCTGGCCGCGATGCGCGCACGGCCCGACGCTGTCGGGGCGGTGACGGTAGGCGAGGTAGTCGGCATGAACGCAGGGCGGCGCCCCGTGCCCGGCCGCGTCGTGATCCGAACACAGATTGGTGGCCGCCGTCTGCTGGAGCGTCCTCTCGGCGAGCCGCTGCCGCGGATCTGCTGAAGCGTGGCGGCCCGCGTACGCGAGGAGCTTCGCCTCATCGGCGTCGTGCAGGGCGTAGGTCTTCGCCCGTGGGCC
>CAYGXT010000385.1:0-3620 GCA_964353695.1 uncultured Myxococcaceae bacterium | reverse complement strand
AGTTCCAATATTTTGACCAGATGAAGGAGCTGAACCTCAACGATCACGTGATCGCGCCGTTCATCGGCGTGATGTCGATCGTGCTGCTGTTCCTGATCCCGGGCATTACCATGGGGTTGTTCGCCGCCGAGAAGGCGAATCACACCGACGAGCTGCTGCTGACCAGCCCGCTCACCATCTGGGACATCGTGCTCGGCAAGTACCTGGCTGCGGCGGCGTTCGTGACGCTGCTGGTGCTGCTGCTGGCGCTGTATCCGGCGATCCTCTTGCTGTACGGCGATCCCGAGATCGCGAAGACGCTGGCCGGCCTGCTGGGGCTCTGGCTCGTGGGCCTGGCCTACGCGGCCGTCGGGGCCTTCGCCTCTTCACTGACCCGCAACCAGATCATCGCCTTCTCCTTCTCCTTCGTGCTGCTCCTGATGCTCTGGATGCTCTCCTTCCTTGCCGATCTCGGTGCCGCCGGGGGCGCCATCGGCTCGGCCACGGGGGTTCCGGACCTGCTGCGTTGGCTGTCGACGGCCGAGCATTTCGAGCGGTTCGTGAAGGGCCTGATCGATACGGCGGACCTCGCCTACTTCGGCGTGATCATCGGCAGTGCGTTGCTCCTGACCAAGTTCACGGTCGAATCCGTGCGGTGGCGGTAGAGCCATGAAGCGCTGGGCCTCTCTCCTCGCTCCGCTGGGTCTCGTCGCGATCGCATTCGGTCTCGTCTCGCTCTTCCTGCTGCTGGCCGGCGCCCCGACAGATCTTTATTGGATCTGGGGCAACGTCGTCATCGGCGCGATCCTGCTCGTCGTTGCGCTGGTCGCGAGCCTCGACGTGCTGCGCGAGAGGCTGCATACGGGCGAGGCGCGCCGCGCGTCGCGCTACGGGATGAGCGCCATGCTCTCGACGCTGCTCGCCGTGACGATCCTCGGCCTGCTCGGCTTCCTGGCGCAGCGGCATCCCGTTCGTTTCGACTGGAGCGAGGCAGGCGTCCATTCGCTCTCGGACCAGACACGCAAGGTGCTGGGGGGCCTGTCGCAGGACGTGAACGTCACGGCCTTCGTCGGCGCCGGCGAGATCCAGCCGGTGCGCGAGATCCTCGAGCGCTACGCCTACGAGAGCCCGAAGTTCAAGCTGGAGTTTGCGGACCCGACCGCGCGGCCCGATCTCGTGGAGAAGCTCGGGGTCTCGCCCGAGAAGCTCGGCAAGGGACTGGTCCGCATAGCGATCGGCAACGATGCCGTCGAGCTCGGCGAACTCGACGAGGAGAAGCTCACCAACGCGCTGGTGAAGCTCACGCGGCAGGGCACGAAGAAGGTCTACTTCCTCGAAGGGCACGGCGAGCGGTCCGCGAAGGGCGAGGGCGCCGAGGGCAAGGAAGGCTTCTCTCGCGCGGCCGAGGCGCTGCGCAACGAGAACTACCAGATCGAGAGCCTGGTGCTGGGGCAGAAGGGAGACGTACCCGAGGACGCGAACGTCGTCGTCGTCGCCGGTCCCACCCGCATGCTGCCCGAGGAGGAGCATGCGGCCCTCGAGCGCTACCTCGAGCGCGGCGGCTCGCTGCTGCTGCTGGTCGATCCCCGCTCGAAGACGAATCTCGGCGCGGACCTCGAACGCTGGGGGGTGAGCCTCGGCGACGACGTGGTGATCGACCGCATGCAGGGCTTCTTCGGCCGCGCTGCGACACCGTTTGCGGCGGAGTACGGCGCGCATCCCATCACCGAGGGCCTGAGCGAAGTGACGCTTTTCCATGTAGCCCGCAGCGTGCGCGCAACCGAAGCCGCGCACTCGCGTTACGTCGAGATCGTGAGGACCAGCCCGGACTCCTGGGCCGAGAGCGATCTCGAGGCCTTCTTCGGCGAGGGCAAGGCCGAGCTCTCCGACGCCGACCGCAAGGGCCCCGTGCCGCTGGCGGTGGCCGGCAAGCCGCTGGTCAAGGGAGCAGGCGACAGCGCGACGCCAGCCGGGCCACCGAAGACGGAGGAAGGGAAGAGCCAGAGTGGTCCGCGGCTGGTGGCCTTCGGCGACTCCGACTTTGCCGCAAACCAGCTCCTCGACAGCTATCGCAACCGCGACCTGTTCGTGAACAGCGTGAACTGGCTCCTCGGCGACGTGGAGGCGATCTCGGTTCGGCCCAACAAGTCGCGCCCGTCGCGTGTCGAACTCTCGACCGAGCAGCTCTCCAGCATCCGCTACCTCGCGCTCTTCGTGCTGCCCGAGGCGATCGCCTTCCTCGGCGTCTTCGCCTGGTGGTCGCGGCGGCGCGCGCCCGGTCGATGAATCCGCGAGCCACGGGCTTTCTGTTCCTGCTGGCCGCGGCTCTCGTGGCCTTTGTCTACCTCTACGAGGTGCGCGGAGGAGAGCAGCGCAAGGAGGCCGAGCAGGCCGCAAAGCGCATGTTCCAGGGTGTGCAGGCGAGCGACGTCGCCTGGATCGTGCTCACGACCAACGACGGCAGCGCCTCGCGCGTCGAGCGCAAGGACGGCGCGTGGCAGGTCGTGGAGCCCGTCGCCTTCCCTGGGGACACGGTCAACCTCGACGGCATCTCCGCAAGCCTCGTCGATCTCACGAGCGAGAAGGAGATCGAGGGCGCGCAGGCGCCCGAGGTCTACGGGATCGACGCCACCAGCCGTGTCGTACGCTTCGGCGCCGGCGGCAAGGAGTACGAGCTTCGCCTGGGCAAGAAATCACCCGTCGGGAGCAGCACCTACGCTGCCACGGGTGAGCAGCCCGGCCGGGTGGTCACGATCCCGACCTACCGCGCGACGAATCTCGAGCGAAGCCTCGACGACCTGCGCGAGCGCCGCATTCTCAATTTCGATCGCACCTCGATCGTGGCCATCGAGGTGCGTTGGCCCGAGGGGCACGCAAGCCTCGAGCGGAGCGACGCGGGCTGGAAGCTGCTGGAGCCGATTTCGGGTCCGGCAGACGAAGCGACGGTCGATACGTTGCTCTCGAATCTCGGCTACCTGCGCGCCGATTCCTTCGAGGACGCGCCGGGATCGGATGCCAGGACAGGCCTTGACCGGCCGGCCTTCGAGGTGACGCTCTCGGGCAAGGCGGGTGCTGATGGAAAGGCGCCCCCCGTGTTCCATCTCGTGTTCGGCGCAGAGGAGAACGGCAAGCGCCTCGTCCGTGCGCTGCAGCCGTCGCTCTACCGCGTCGCCGCGCAGCGGCTCGAGGAGCTTCCGCGCACGCTGGCGGCGTATCGCTTCAAGGAGCTGGCGCGTTTCGTCGCGACCGATGCGAAGACCGTGGAGCTCGCGCTCCGGGACGACGCTGGCAGCCTGTTGGAGCAGAAGATCGAGCAGGGCGATGCCGGCTGGACGGGCAGCCCCGAGGCGGTCGATCCGGGCAAGGCGGCGCGCCTCGTGGCCGAGTTGGCTCGGCTTCGGGGCAGCGACATCGCGAGCGAGAGTGCGAGCGAGGCCGAGCTGGCCAAGCTCGGGCTCGAGCCGCCGCGCGCGCGCATCCGCGTCCTCGGGGCCGCTGCAGGCGAGATCGCGCCTGCGCTACTCGGCGCCGTCGACGTGGGAGCCGACCCTGACGGGAAGGGCCCGTACGCCCGCACGCCGTCCTCGAGCGTGGTCTACCGCCTGGCGCCGACCGTGAAAGACTGGCTCCCGACGAGCCCC
>CAYGXT010000384.1:0-3620 GCA_964353695.1 uncultured Myxococcaceae bacterium | reverse complement strand
GCCGCGTCCTCGTGCAGGATGCGTAGCGTGGCGCCGATCGGTCCATCGAAACGCAGGCATTCATCGACAGCCGTTCGCACGAGGCCGGGCTCGCGACGCAGGCGTGCGAGTTCACCGGGATGTTGCAGCAGCTGATACACGCCATTGCCGATCAGGCCGATCGTCGTCTCGAAGCCCGCGATGAGCAGGCCGATCGATTGCACGAGCAGCTCGCTCGGCGAGAGCCGGTCTCCCTCCTCTTCTGCACGGATCAGATCCGACAGGATGTCGTCACGAGCCTGGCCGCGCCGCGATTCGATCAGCTTCTGGAAGTAGAGTGCGAGATTGCCCGCAGCGGAAAGACCGCGCTGCACGACCTCTTCGGGCGCGAACTCGGCTGCGAGCAGGTGTGTGGCGTCTCCCGTCCACGCCGTGAAGCGCGCCCTGTCTTCGAGCGGCACGCCCATCATCTCGCAGATGACCGTCGACGGAACAGGAAGGGCTAGGTCGGCGATGACGTCCATCTCGCCGCGTGCCAGTGCAGCGTCGAGCAGAACGCGCACGTTCTCGCGCACGCGATCCCGCAGTTGCTCGACGGCGCGCGGCGTGAACGCCTTGCTGACGAGTCGGCGCAAGCGGGTGTGATTCGGTGGATCCTGCTGCAGCATGAACTCGCCGGGGCCGGCGACGACACCGCCCGCTCGACCTCCGATGGCTGCCCTGCCGTCCGCGTAGCGCACACCGCTCTTCACTTCGCGCAGCAAGCGAACGCAATCGTCATAGCGCGACAGACGCCAGGCCCCGATGGGCGACTGATGGACGGGCGCGATCTCGCGCAATCGGCGCAGTGCAGGAGCGGGATCATCGCGGAATGCGGGGTCGGCCGGGTTCGATCCCAGCCAGGGATCGTGGACGTCGACGCCGAGGCGCCGTGCCGCTGCGAGATCGATGCCCAGCAGGGCGGGTGCGACGACGTTCGGGTCGGTGGATGCCATGAATGCCTCCGGGGCGTTCTGACGACGGTAGCAGTGGATACGGAGCCCGGGCGACCCACTCGCGTGATAGGGGTTCGCGCTCCATGCTTGACAGTCTTACACGGTACTCCGTAGCCTCGGGCATGGCGTACACCGTAATCCGACGACTGAGCGATCTCCCCTTCAAGGTGATTGGCCCGCAGCCGGCCTTCGATCCGGACGACCTGGAGAAGTTCGTCCGCGAGGCGCGCATCGCCGTGCTCTCGTACGCGCGCAAGGACGGGCGCCCCTGCCAGGTGCCGATCTGGTACGAGTACCGCGAGGGCACCTTCTACCTGTCGACCATGGACACGGCCCCCAAGGCTCATGCGTTGCGACGGAACCCGCGCGTGTGCCTGACGATCCAGGACGAGCGCCCGCCCTATCGCGCGGTCGTCATCGACGCGGACGTCGAGTTGAAGCCGCACGAGCACGGCGATCCCACGGAGGGACTGGCGACTCGATACTTCGGTCGCGTGGCCGGCAACCTCTACAAGAGCATGGCCGCCGAAGAGTCGACGAAGTCGGGAAGCAAGGAGCTGACGATAGTGGCGCATCCGACCGAGGTTCGCGGCTTCGACAACACGCGCGCCATCAGCAAGGCCACGCTCGCGTTCGTGAGGCTGCGCAATCGACTGCCGATCCCGATGGCTTGGCTTTGAGGGTGCGGCTCGCGCGGCGAGAGAGGGCGCGTCTACCGCGATTGAGGGGCTAGCGGCGATCGCGTCGTCCGCGGCGTTCAGCTCCTCCGGCGGATCCCAAACAGGCATGCGCTGCCGACAGCCACCAGGACTAGAGTTCCCGGCTCCGGCACAGCGCGTGTCGAGATTGCGCCGAGAGCATCAATGTCGGCGCCGACAGAGACGCCGGACTGATCGCCTTCCGCTCCATCGTCCTGGAGGCGTACGTAGCTGAAGCTGCTGCTCGTGCCGAACCCGAAGGCATCGAGGTCGATTCCCGCGGTGGAGCCGAAGACCTTGCCGACGGAGAACCAGGTCGAGCCATTGATGCTGACCTCGACGAACGTGTCCTCGACGTCCGGTCCTACCTCGAAGACCCAGAGGTCCATGGCGACGCTATCGCTGCCGGTGAGCACGTTGTCCGTGAAGCGCAGCGTGATGCTCCCGCCGTCGCCGAGAGAGACGAAGGTGCAGGCCGCCGCGTCGGCGCAGCCCCCGCCCGACTGGTAGTCCGGCAATCCGAGCGCCTTCTCGGCGTTCTGGTTCGCAGCCGACGGCTCGCCGTTCTTGACGACCGGGGCGTAGTCGACAAGGATGTCCGCAAAGGAGACGGCTCCCTCGGGGAAATCCGTCCCGCCCTGCGCGTTGCCGATGAAGACGGCATGCGCCGGGGCGCCGGCCGCGACGATCCCCGCAACCAGCCCCAGCGCGGCCCACGAAGACCGATTCCGAGAGCGCGGCATGCTTTCCTCCCCTCTCATCTCAGAGCGTCTATGGGGAAGTGGCCGGATTCGGACGAAAGTGGCAGAGGCGTTCCTGTAGCCTCGGCAGCAGCGCGAGCGCATTGTCACATTTGATCTCCTGCAGGGCGGCCTCGTCGAAGCGGTCGAACCGCGCCAAACCGTCGATGGACGCTTGGGTAACGAGCTCGGGCAGCGCCCCCTTCACATCGGGCAGCGGCAGCGTCGCAAACGCGCCAAAGCGGGAGGGATGATCGCTCACGAGCCGCGCCGAGATCTCGTTGCAGCGGCGGGCGAGATCGCGGGCGAAGGACGCATGACCGAAGTGCACGCCAGGCGAGGAGACCGAAAGCAAGGCTGCCGCAATGCCTTGGCGATCCATCATCTCCAGCGTGGTCGCGATGCCCCAGGCGGGGAAGGGGATGCCGCCGCCGCCCGTGATGCCGAGACCCGCGAGCGCCGAGACGTACTCGGGCGGCAGGATGTGGTGGTGGACCTCGATGCGGCGCAGCTGCGCGCTCATCTGCGAAGTTTCCCTTGCTCGCCCATCGCGGACGCGAGCATCACTCCGCAACCGGGGTGCCGCCAGCTGGCCGGGCCTTCCCCGTGGATGCGTGAACCCAGCATCACCTTGCAGCCCCCCCCTCCGCCGGTAGCCTTGTTCCATGGCACCTCGTGTGAAGAGCCGACGCGCCAGCTACGAGGACGTCCTCGCGGCGCCGGAATGGGTCGTCGCCGAGGTCGTCGAGGGTGAGCTGCGCACGAGCCCACGCCCCGCGCTGCGGCATGCCTACGCCGAGACACGCCTCGCGAGCCTGCTGGACGGTCCGTTCGGCCGTGGTCTGGGCGGCCCGGGCGGCTGGATCCTCCTCGCGGAGCCCGAACTCCATCTCGAGAGCGGCGACGCCATCCTCGTGCCCGATCTCGCCGCGTGGCGGCTCGAGCGATTGCCCTCCGTCCCGGACGAGGCATTCGTGAGCATCGTCCCCGATTGGGTCTGCGAGATCCTCTCGCCGTCCAGCGCTGCCTTCGATCGCGAGCGGAAGCTCCCTCTCTACGCGCGCGCCGGCGTGGCGCATGCCTGGCTGGTCGATCCGCTCGCGCGCACACTCGAGGTCCTGGCCGCTCGTGCGGGTGCATTCGCAGCCGTCGACCGAACGCGGCCTCCCCGCAGGCTCGTGGTGAGCAGCGAAGAGATCCTGATCGAG
>CAYGXT010000383.1:799-3621 GCA_964353695.1 uncultured Myxococcaceae bacterium | reverse complement strand
AGGCCTGCGCGCTCCTCGAGCGCGGCCGCAAGCGTGACCACATGCTCCAGTCTCCCGCGCAGCTCGCGATCGAGCGTGGATCCCTCGACCGAGCGCATGGCCTGTGCGTTCGCCAGCGCCTGCCGTGCTGCGGGCAGCAGCGCATCACGCAAGGCGTCTGGCGCCAGCTCGAGCTCGACGACGCGCGCCACGGAGGGCAGCGCCAGCAGCTCCGCCACGCCCAGGTTCCGGTCGAGGCCATGTCTCTCGGCAAGATCCCGGGCGGCCTCCACGTACTGCGCCGCCGCCTCGAGATCGAGCTCGAGCCGGGGCAGCGGTCCGGCCCCGGCCGCCAGCGTGACCAAGAGGTCGGCCTTGCCCCGAGCGAAGCCCTTTTGCACCAGTGCGCGCAGCTCGCCTTCGCAAGCGGCCAGCAGCCGCGGCAGCCTCACCGACACGTCCAGGTGTCGAGAGTTGAGGCAGCGCACCTCGATATCGAAGCGAACGACGCCGACCTCGAAGCCCGCGCGGCCAAAGCCCGTCATGCTGTGAATCATCGATCCCTCCCACGCCGGGCCGCGGCACCACTCAGCCCCGCGCGCGCAGCCTCGATGGCTTCGGGCAGCAGCTCACGCACCTCTTCCGGCCCGGCCGTCGCGGTGCCGACCTTGCCTACCACGACGCCTGCCGCGGCGTTGGCGATCACGGCGGCCTCGAGCAGCGTCGCCCCGGCGAGCCGCGCCAGCCAGAGCGCGGAAATGCTCGTGTCGCCCGCGCCCTGCACATCGAAGACCTCGCGCTCCACGGTGCGGACGTGGAGCGGGGCCTCCCCCTCGAAGATCGTCATGCCCTCACCACCACGGGTCACCACCACGGCTGCGCCACCGGTCCGGCGCCGCAGCCTCCCGGCGGCCTTTGCGAGGTCCGCGTCGTTGCGGATCGTGAGGCCCGAGAGGGTCTCTGCTTCGCGCAGGTTCGGCTTCAACAGGCTGGCGCCGCGGTACGGCGAGAGCGACGTCTTGGGATCTACGGCGACCGGGACCTCCCGGGCCCGGAAGCGGCGCATGGCAGCGCGGATCACGCCCGGCGCGAGCGTTCCCTTGCCGTAATCCTCGAGCACCACTCCCGAGACCCCTGTTAGCTCGATCTCGATGGCGGTGACAAGCCGGCGGGCGGCCGCGGCCGGGATTGGTTCCTCGGTCTCACGGTCGAAGCGCACCACCTGCTGGGAGCGTGCCACGACGCGGGTCTTGCGCGTGGTCGGCCGGCCGGGAACGACGACGAGCCCCCTCGCACCGACCCCCAGTGTCTCGAGAGCCTCGCTGACGCGACGCGCGGCGGTGTCGTCACCCACGACGGAGCAAAAGGCGCAGGCGCCGCCCAATGCGACCACGTTGCGGACCACGTTTCCCGCACCGCCCAGCACGGTCGACTCTCGCCTCACGTGCACCACGGGGACGGGCGCCTCCGGGCTCACCCGGTCCACCTCTCCCCAAAGGTATTCGTCGAGCACCACGTCGCCCACGACCAGCAGCCGCATGCGGGCGAAGCCCTCGAGGATGCGCTCGAGACGCCGGAGGTCTAGCCGGGGGGTCATGAGGGCCACTCGCCGTTCGCCGCGGGCGCGAGCCCCTCTCCTTCCGGAAAGCCGCGAAGATGCCAGGAGAGCAGACCCGCACGCTCCCTCCAGCGTCGCCGCTGGCGCTCGGAGATGCATGCCAGCGGTGCCAACAGGACGAGGCCGAGCGCCGCCTTCCCAACGCGCTGAGCCCGAACGATCCAGACGACCGCCCCACCACGCCGTTTGCCGAGGAAGCGGTAGAGTGAGCGGTGGTATTCGATGCGCTTTTTCAGGGCGTCCTTGCGCCCGCTGCTCGCTCCCGAGAGATGCACCAGCTCCACGTCGGGCAGATGGACCACCCGCCAGCCCGCCTCGCGGATGTTCCAGCACCAGTCCGTCTCCTCCAGAAACATGAAGTACTCCTCCGGGAGCCCACCCAGAGCCTCCCACACTGCACGGCGCACGACGAGGCAGGCCCCGAGCACCGCGTCCACGTCGACGGGCCCCGCAATGCGGCGTCGCTTCGACGGGAAGCTCCGCGGAAAGAGAGTCTCGAGCAGGCCGCGCGGCACGAGCTCGGTGAGCAGGCCCGGCGCCGCATGCACGGAGTTCTGGCGGCGGCCGTTTTCGTGCAGGAGCTGCGGGCCCACGACCCCCACGTCCGGGTTCGCATCGAGGAAGGCCACGCAGCGCTCGAGGGTACCGCGACGCACGATCGTGTCGCTATTGAGGAGCACGGCATGGCGGCCCTTGGCCTGGCGCAGCCCCGCGTTGCAGCCCTTCGCGAAGCCCACGTTTCGCAGCAGCGGGATCACCGTCACCCAGGCAAAGCGCGAGCAAACGGCAGCAGCGGTGCCATCGGTGGAGGCGTTGTCGACCAGGATCGTCTCGGTCTCGAGGCGCTCCCCATCTTTCCTGGCGCGCAGCTCGTCGTCGATGGCCTCGAGGCAGGCGAGCGTCAGCTCGCGCGTCTCGTAGCTCACGATCACGATCGAGAGGTCGGTCACGCGACAGACCTGTTGGCGAGCGCGGGGAGGGCCGCCTCGATCGCGCGCTCCGGCTCGATCCCCGTCATGCAGCGATGGTCGATCGGGCAGCTGCGCAGATAGCAGGGCCGACACGAGACGGAGGTGGTCAGTACGCGCACGTGCTCGAGATTGAGGCTCGTCTTCTCGAGACTGGTCGGTCCGAGCAGCATCACGCAAGGCACGCCGAAGGCCACGGCAACGTGCCGCGCCCCGGCGTCGTTGCAAACGAGCACGCGGCTGCGGCGGCCTCGACC
>CAYGXT010000383.1:0-789 GCA_964353695.1 uncultured Myxococcaceae bacterium | reverse complement strand
CACTGGCCACGCGAGCGGCGAGCGGGCCTTCGGCCGGAGACCCGACGAGCACCACCTGCGCACCGGCCTGCACCAGAGCGTCCGCGACGCGTGCGAAGCGCTCGGCCGGCCAGAGCTTCGAGCTGCCGAACGAGGCGCCGGGCGCGAGCGCAGCGAGCGGCTGGTCCGAGCCGATCCCGTGCGCCTCGAGCAGACGCATGCACGCCTGCTCCTCCGCCGCGGTCACGAAGAGCTCAAGCCCCGTGCCGAGCGATGGGCAGCCGACCGCCTCGACCAGGCCGAGCACATGAAGCTCCCGCGGCAACATAACGCGCCCGCCGGCGCCCCGCGCCAGCGGCAGGGCCCGATCGAGCAGCAGGCGACGGCCGTTGCGCGCGTAGCCGACGATCTTGCGCACTCCCGCGGCGCGCATCGAAAGGGCGGCCGAGAACGAATCGGGGAGGCACAGTCCCAGCTCGAAGCCATGCGAGCGCAGCGAGCGGGCCTCGCGCAGCCGCGCCAGCAGGCCCGCCTGGTCGTATCGGAGCGGGATCACCTCGTCGATCCGCGGACTTCCGGCGAGCAGGGCCTCGAGCCCCTGCCGGATGGCGACCCGGATGCGCGCGCGGGGAAAGCCTGCCCGTAGCGCTCGCAGGCCCGGCGTCGCCATCACGACGTCGCCGGCCCAGTTCGGGGCCCGCACCAGGATCTCCCTGGGCTCGCTCGCGAGAGAGGCTTCCACCGCAGCCCAATCTATGAGGGCGCACGGAGGCCTGCCACCGGGGCGCCCTCCCCGGCCCGAGCCTGCCA
>CAYGXT010000382.1:0-3626 GCA_964353695.1 uncultured Myxococcaceae bacterium | reverse complement strand
GGAGTTCAGACGTGTGCCCTTCCCATCTGGCCGTGCCGGCGAGGCCGGGGCGCCGCCCGAGGCGATCCAACACCGGAAGGCGTTCACACGCCGCCCAACCGACGGCAGCGCACGTGAGGAAGGCTGCGGTGAGAGCCGCCAGCGCGGCGAGCCGGAATGCGGGCTCGAGCTCCTCGCGCTGCGAGAGAGTGCGAAGGCCTGCAAGGCAGAGCAGGGCCCCGGCAAGGCAGGCGCCTGCGAGATCCCAGCGCCGGCGGGGCTGCGTCTGCATCGGGGCCGTGCTCACGCAAGGTTCCATCCGCAGGGAGAGTAGGCGGTTGCGGGCGCTCGGCCGCGCCCGGCTGCTACCGTCGCAAGGTGTCCGACGATCCGCTTGCCCCCGCGCTGCTGGTCGCGATGCCGCAGCTTCTCGATCCGAACTTTCGCCGGTCGGTCGTCCTGCTCCTGCACCACGACGCCGACTTCACCTTCGGCCTGGTGCTGAACCGTCCGTCGGAAATCGCGGCGGAGAGCCTCTGCGCCTCCCTCGGCATCGAGTGGCACGGTGCGCCGGCGGCACTGGTGGACTGGGGCGGGCCGGTGCAGCCGAATACGGGCTGGGTGGTGCTCGGCGATGGGGCCGGTGCCGAGCTCGAAGACGCGACCGAAGTCACCAGCGAGCTCCACTTTGCAGGCTCGCTCGAGACACTAAAACATGTCGCAGCGAGCCCACCCGGACGCCTGCGCCTATTCCTGGGCTACGCCGGCTGGGGGGCGGGACAGCTCGAGTCGGAGCTGGCTCAGGGCGCGTGGCTCGTGGCGCCGCTCGAGTCGCGCTTCGTCTTCGAGGTGGAAGCAGGTGGGATGTGGGCGCGCGTGCTGCGTGATCTCGGCATCGACCCGGCCACGCTGGTCGCGACCCCGGGCATTCACTGACCGGGAGGGATCAAGTGGGCCGTTTGGGGCGTTGTCGCCAGCTTCGTTCCCGCCTGCTCCACGACATCCATGACCTGCAGTAGCAGCTCCTCGCGGACGGCGTAGAACTGCTCCGCGTCGGAGGTCCGGACGTACGCGTGAATCTCGACGTCGAGACTCGACGCGCCGAAGCCAACGAGCCTCACCCGCGCAGGCTCGGGATCGATGAGCGCATGCGCCAGCAGCAGGCGCTTCATCTCGAGCAGCAGGCGGCGGAGCTGGTCCGGAGTCGTGTCGGAGCGCAGCCCGATCTTCGCCGCCAGCAGGAAGCGATCGCGGCGCGCGAAGTTCTCGAGCTGGAGCGTTGCAAACTCGGCATTGGGAACGGCGATCACGGTACGCTCGGGCGTGCGGATTCGCGTGGAGCGCAGGCCGATCTCCTCGACCACGCCCTGCTTGTCGCCGAAGCGGCAGGGATCTCCTACGCGTACGGGAGCGTCGGCGATGATCGTGATGCCGCCGAAGAGGTTCTCGAGAGTCTTCTGTGCCGCGAGCGCCACGGCGAGACCACCGACGCCGAGGCCGGCCACCAGCGCGGTCACGTTCACGCCGAAGCTGTGCAGGGCGAAGAGCCCACCGACGGTATACACGACGAAGCCCGCCATGCGCCGGCCCATCGGCACCAGCGCGGTGGCCGAGATCTGGCCGCGTCCCGTGAGGCGTCGCACGATGCGCTGCGCCACGGCCTCCACGATGCCGAGGGCGATCCACGTGCCCGCCACTACCCAGAGTGTTCCCATGATGGCCGCGAGGATTTGCTGCGCGCGTACCGGGAGCCCCAGGAGCGGCAGGCCCGTTTCGAACACGAGCAGCGCGAGCATGAACCACATGGGTCCAGAGGTGGCTTCGAGCAGTCGCGACGCCTGCCTTCGCGCACTGCCCGCGAGAGCGAGCACGAGCCGTCGCAGCACGATTGCGAACAGCCAGCCGCTCGCCGCCGCCAGCAGCAGCACGACGGCGAAGCCGGCCCACTGCCAGAGGGCGATGTCGAGGAAGCGCGTCTCCAGCAGCACGGGCGGGAGCTGAGCGGCGAAGGCCGGCAGCCCGAATTCCTGGTACAGCGCCGGCACCTGCCGCACGGTGTCGGCCGACACCTTCCAGATCGACTGCCCGTCCTCTCTCGGCACGCGTGCGAGCTTGATGTCGGCAACGCCTTCGCGCGTATCGAGGCTTCCGAGGCGATCGGTGCGCGACGGAAGCCCGTCCTCGGTATTGCCTTCGGGGCCATCGCTGAGGTCGTCGAGATCGACCCAGAGGGTCCGATCGAGCACGGCCTTGAGCTGCTTCGCGATCTCGAGCCCGTCGTCGGCACGTCGCGTAGTCGGGATCCGGCGCAGGTCGAGGTACTCGGCCGCCCTTGCGTAGTCGCCCTCACGAATCGCATCGAGCAAGCCGCGAGCCGCCGTCCGCGGAGTTCCCCGTCCGAGCGCATCCTCGGGCCCCTTCGGCGGGGGAGGCGAGGGCTGCACCGGCGGCACGACCAGCGGCGGGGCCGGCTCTGAAGGCGGCGCGGGAGCCAGCTCGAGCCTCGGCTGGCCGCCGGCTGGCGCGGCGAGCGAGAGCAGCAGGAGCGTGGCGGAGAGCGCACGCCGCCATGCGATCGCCGCGCGGCCGGAGCAGGCAGGGAGCATCGACGATCCTCCCGAAGGTTGCGCGGCCCCGAGTCTATCGGCTGCGGTCGCTGGGGCGAGGGGTCGGCTTGGGAGCCCTCCCGCTCGATTCACGTCACGCCATCGCCTATCTTTCAAACGACCAGTTTTCTGGTCGACAGCGAGTTCTGATAGACGCTGGAGAAACGACATGGTGAAGACGTTGCCCATCTCCGAGGTCAAGACCCGGCTCCCTGCGCTCGTGACGGGGGTCGAGGAGCGTGAGGAGGAGGTCGTCGTTACCCGCAAAGGCCGACCCGCCGCGATGCTCGTGAACTATGCAGAGTATCAGCGCCTCAAGTCGACGCTCGAAACCCTGAGTGATCCGGAGCTGATGGATCAGATTGCACGGAGCCGGGCGTTCTTCTCCTCCAGGCGCCGAGGAGAGAGCCTGGAAGCGGTCTTCGACGCCACTCCGCGTGGCCCGGTGAGGAAGCGGCCCCGCTGATGCGGCGGCTGCCGCCTGAGCTTCCGCCGAACGTCGCGGCGGTCGTGCGCCAGCTACCTCCGGATCTGAAGCGAGGCGTGAGAGCGGCGCTCCGTGCTCTCTCGGAGGATCCCGGGCTGGGTGAGCCATTGCGTGGCGAGCTCGAGGGCCTCTGGAAGTACCGAGTGCGACGCTTCCGGATCGTCTATGCGGTAGATCGGCGGAGCGGTCGCTTGCGGATCATGGCGATTGGACACCGCCGCGCGGTCTACGAAGAGCTTGCCGGGTCGCCAGAGGAGGCCTGAGAAACGAGGGGCATGCTTGCGGCAGCGCCGCCCCCCGGCGACGCTCTGCGCCTCTCGGACCCATACACCAAGGAGGCTGGCGGATGCAGGATCTCTTTTCGGTCGCGGGAAAGGTGGTACTCGTCACCGGCGGCTCACGCGGCATCGGTCTCATGATCGCACGCGGTTTCGTGGAAGGCGGCGCGCGGGTCTACGTCTCATCGCGCAAGAAGGACGCCTGCGACGCCGTCGCGGCCGAACTCTCGAAGGCCGGCTCCTGTATCGCACTCCCGGGCGATCTTTCGAGCGAGG
>CAYGXT010000381.1:0-3643 GCA_964353695.1 uncultured Myxococcaceae bacterium | reverse complement strand
TGGCAGCTCGTAGGCACATCACGTCCTCGGGCGGCCAGGCATGGTGGTCGAACCAGATAAGACGGTCAGGGTAGAGGGCCGCCGCCAGCAGCAAGTCGCGCGCGGGCGAGGCCGAGAAGCCGATCACATGGATCGGCGTCTCCTCCCGCAGATCCGTCGCTACGCCACGGAAGAACGTCATCAGCTCGGATTGCGGATAGACCCAGATGCCCTCCAGCAGGCGCAGGTCGCGTGCCAGCAGCACGGCCGCAGCCAGCGAATCCCGGTCGGCATGGGCGAGGATCGCTATTCGCTTGGGGCGCTGCGGCCTTTCGCGGGGTTCCTCGCGTAGGATCGTCGGGGCCGACTTCGCGGCGCGCGCACGCCGGCGCAACTCGCGCTCGCGGCGCATGAGGTCGGCCGCCGGATCGCTCTCCTCTCCGACCGCCTCCTCGTCGTCCTCCTCGTAGGGGACCTCGGGCTCCTCCACGAACTCGGGCGCATCGGGCGATAGCGGAGCCAGGATGTCACCGAGATCCCCGTCGTCGTCGGCCTCGTCCTCGCTCTCGCGACGCATGCTCTCGCGACGCACAGGCTCAACGCGCACAGGCTCGACGCGAGCCGGCCGCTCGACGCGACCA
The DNA here is from genome assembly GCA_964353695.1 of uncultured Myxococcaceae bacterium. GTDB lineage: Bacteria > Myxococcota_A > UBA9160 > UBA9160 > UBA9160 > MYXO. The sequence goes on along the minus strand of CAYGXT010000381.1, from coordinate 3,023 downwards.
CTGCGCCCCTCGCGCTCCCTTCCGCGCGCCGGCGGCGCTGTTTCCTCGGTCTCGGCGCGTGGAGCCCGCTCTTCTCCTTCTCCGCCCTCGGAGCTTTCGCGGTCTCCTCCTTCGCTGTCTCCAGCGCCGACTCTTCCCCGACCGCGACCGCGACCGCGGCCGCGTCGCCGGCGGCTCCTCTGGGCGCCCTCCGCCGTGCCCTCGCGTGTGGCCTCCTCAGCGCCTCCTACCTCGGGCCCGTCGAGGTCGAAAAACGAGACCTCCTCAAAGCGTGCAGGCGCCGTGGCGGGCACACTCTCGCTGCGCGGAGCCTCTCCCCCGCGTGCTCGCAGCCGCTCGGCGTCTCGGACCGGCGTCTCGCTGCGCGGGCTGCCCTCGCGGCGCGACCGTCCTCGCCCGCCGCGATCCGCGGGTCGGGCTCTTTCCTCTTGAACTCTTCCTTCCTGAACTCTCTCCTCCGGACCCCTCTCCTCCCGCAGGCCGCGCACCTCGCGCGCCCCTCGCTCCTCGCGAACGCGCTGCAGGGGTCCGGCTGAACGGATGGCCTCTCCGAGGACGAGCTCGGGCTCGCGGCCCGCTCCCCTTCGCACCTCGACGAAGGTGGTGGCAAGCCCGAGCCAGCGGGCGACGCGCGGCACGATCGCGTCGAGTGCTACCGCCGCCAGCACGAGGCGGGGCGTCTCGATCCGCACGGGCGGAAGTGCGTTGGCCAGCAGTCCGGGCAGCGCCGGACGGAGCGCGATCAGTGCGTCGAGGATCGGGCCGAGAGCCGCGAGGCCAAGATGCTCGCGGATCGACGCCAGAACCGGATGACCCTCAGGATCCACACCGACGAGATCCACGGCCTCCAGCTCGGTGCCACCACGGGGCCACGGCGTGACAGTGCGCAGGCCGAGTAGCGAGGCGAGCGCCGGGATTGCGCGCGTGCGCAGCCCCTCCTCCCCGTCGCGCACGTCGCGGTCATTGATCCGCTTGCGCAAGCCTCCCTCGAGCCGATCGAGCGCATCGCCCAGATCGTCCGGCGAGAGCCGCTCGCTGCGGCGCTGAGGCTGGATCGTATCGAGCAGCACGCCATCCTCGTCGATCCGCACGGCCGCTACACGGCGCGCGAGCAGCACGAGCTCCAGCGAGCGGCCGTGGGTGCGGATGGTTCCGCCATGCTTGGCCGCGAGGCCCGAGAGACCCTGCATCGCTCGCTGGGCCAGCTCACGCTCCGCGGGCTGCACCAGGTGAGAGCTGATCTGGTGCTGCGAGAGCCAGGGCGCCTCGTCGAGAGGCTCGGGAAGGACGTTCTCTCCGCCGTCGCCGAGTTCCGGCGCCTCGACCGCGCGGAGTGTGAATGGCGTCTCGCCGACGAGAGCGAGCCGGCGGCGAGCGAGGAGCGACCACGCCGGGGCCAGGGCGATCACGGTGCCCGCGAAGGGCTCGCTGTCGGCGGCGCCCGCAGCGGCGGCCAGCGCCGCCAGGATCGCGTCCCCGGCATCCCGCGGAGCGAAGGCCACGAGCACGCGCTCGCCCGATTCCGTCTCGCCGCCGCCTACCGCCGCGAGGCCGGGGGGAAGCCCTTCAAGCTCGAGGGGAGCCAGACCCCGCACGCCGAGCGTTTCTGCCGCCTCGATCCGCTCCAAGGCACGGGCGACATCCAAGCTGCTGCGGCCGTCGTCACCTCCGCCTCCCTGACGCCTGCGTCCGAATCGTCGTCTCATGGAATTTCTTTCCTCTCCTACGCCGAACGGGCGGCCTCGGCTCGGCGGGCGGCATCCGACCGGCGCAGGTTCAGGGCTTTACGATCAGCGAGGAGTCCTCCTCCTCGCGCAAACGGTCTAAGAGCGGCGCGAGCGCCACCTCGAGCAGGGCGCGCGCCACGGCGTTCTCGCCAGCCTCAGTGTCGCTGAAGCTGAGCGCCGCCGCGAGGCAGGCGCGGGCGTCTTCCTCGCGATCCTGTTTCCAGAAGACGAAGGCCATCTCCTCGAAGCGTCCGGCCATCCTGGCCGCCGCCGCCGGGTCGTAGAAGGCCAGCAGGGCCTGGCCGAGGACGGCGCCGATCCGCTCGCGCCGCTGCTCCCCCGAGACGACGATCTTGCCCTCGGCCAGCTCTTGCAGCCGCTCCACCACCGAACGGAGGGCCGCCTCTGCCGGCGGCCAGGGGCCAACCTGCCGCTCGCGAACGAGCTCGAGGGCACGAGCGAGGGAGCCGCCCTCCGATCCGAGCGCCTCCCGAGCCAGATCTCCCGGCGTGGGTGTTCCCTCCGGGCTCCGCGTCAGCCGGGTTCGCCACTCCAAGAAGGTCCGAGGCGGCGGCTGGTCAGGGGGCTGCGCCTGTGCAGCCGTAGCCAGAAGGCGCCGGAGAGAGTCAGGCGGGACCGGCAGCGCCGGAAAGCTCCTGGCCTGGGCTTCGCGCAGGAACTTCCTCGCGCCGCTACGACCCGTGGTGTAGACCGCGCAATCGAGGATGCCGCGGCCGGTGTCAAGGATGATCTCGAAGATCCGGGCCCCGCCGCCCGGGTTGGCCTCGACCAGATAGGCCATGCGCGCCCCCGATGGGTCGAGGGGCGAGATCAGTGCCGCCTCCAGCCCGTCCTCGAGCGGCGGCAGCGTCGCGACCATCGGCGCTGGCGCCGGCTCGGGCAAGGCGACGCCGCGCCCCCGGAGCCGATGCAGCACGCGCCGCAGGGCCTTCCGTCCCGCCTTCGGTAGATCCTGCTCGGAGACTGCCAGCAGGTGCGCCTTGCCCTCCGGCTCCTCGGCCCAGGCGGCCGCCAGCTCCTCGCCGGCCTCCAGCTCGTAGGCCAGCAGCCAGCCCAGCACCCGCCCCCCGGCCTCGGGCGCGAGCTCGCGTCGCAGCCTCCCCGGGTCACCGTTTGCGGGGCGGATCCGATCCGCGTCTGCCTCCAGCGCCGTAGCGGCGCGCTCGAGTGCGACCGCGAGGCTCATGGCTGGGTCTCCGCCGTCACCCAGGCCATGTAGTCGGCGCTGCCCCCCGCGGCCGCCAGCGCAAGCACCTCGGAGAGCGCGTAGGGATG
>CAYGXT010000380.1:0-3644 GCA_964353695.1 uncultured Myxococcaceae bacterium | reverse complement strand
CATGAGCACGGTGGAGATGTCGACGCCCGAGACGCCGTCGATCATGCAGTGGTGCGTCTTGTTCACGAGTGCGACCCGGTCGTTCTCGAGCCCTTCCACCAGCCACAGCTCCCAAAGCGGCTTGTGCAGGTCGAGGCGCTGCTCGAGGATGCGCGCACAGGTGCGCTTTAGAATTCGCTCGCTGCCCGGCCTCGGCAGCCTCGTGTGCCGGACGTGGTAACGGAGGTTGAAGTGCGCGTCGTCCACCCAGATCGGATGCCGGTCGACGGGCGCCGGCTCGACGCGCTGGCGGTAGCGCGGGATCAGCTGCAGGCGCGAGGCCACGTACTCGAGGATGCGCTCGAAATCGATCGCGTGGCCATCGCCGCGAAGGGATCCGCCCTCGAGGATCGCCACCGCGCCCACGTGCATGGGCGAGTTCGGTCCCTCGTAGATCAGGAAGGTGCGGTCGAGCGCCGTGAGGCGCGTGTAGGCGAAGTCGCTCATGGGGCTCCTCCGTCAGGTCTTTCGCAGCGTCTCGAACTCGTCCTGCACCATCTCCACGAGCTCGTGCAGATCGGGCACGGCGTCCCAGTCTGCGTTGAAGCCCCAGAACAGGCTTCCGTCGTAGCTGAAGAGTGCGATCCCAAGCGCCTGGTTCGAGAACAACGGAACGAGTGGGTAGATCTCCTGCATCTTCGCGCCGAGGATGTAGACGGGAAACTGTGGCCCCGGCACGTTGGTGACGACCATGTTGTAGGAGCGCGTGCTTGCCGCGAGGCGGGATACTCCTGCGAAGAGCGCGGTCGCCGTCCAGTCGCTGAGCTCCTCGAGCAACTCTCCTCCCTCCACCGTGCTCGAATCCTTGAGGCCGCGCGTCGTCTCGATCACGCGCGCCAGCCGCTTGATCGGATCCTTCTCGTCGACAGGCAGCCTCGCCATCAGGAACGCGACGCGGTTCCCGAGCTTCCCGTGCTGATCCTCCCGGCGCACGTTCACGGGCATCATCGCGCGGAAGTCGAGGCCATCCACGTCGACGGCGCGGCGTTGCAGGAACCGCCGCATGGCGCCGGCGACGACGGCGATCACGACATCGTTCACCGTGCCACCGAGGCGGCTCTTGACCTCCTTCACCGCGGCAAGCTCGAAGCGCGTCCAATCGAAGCGGCGGTAGGGGCCGATGTCGTCGTTGAGGGGTGTCGGCGAGGCGCTGCCGAGCCCGGCGCCGAGGGCCTCGACCACGGCTCCCACTCCTTTGCGGGCTTCCTCCAGCGCGCGCAGCGGTTCGCGCAGGGCGGCGAGCGCCGCGCGTGCGGCCTTCGCGGGGAGCGATGCGCGGCGCGCAAACTCGCCGGCGAAAAGCTGCGTCGGGCCTGGTGCGGGACGCGGGACCCAGCGCGGCGTCGGCGACTCCTCGCCTGCACCCGGTGCGTCCTGCATGAAGCCCGCGAGCAGATCCGCCCCGGAGACGCCGTCGATCATGCAGTGATGCGCCTTCATGATCACTGCGAACCGACCGTCCTCCAGGCCCTCGACGAACCACATCTCCCACAGTGGGCGGTTCGGGTCAAGCTTCTGCGAGAAGATGCGGCCGGCGAGGCGCTTGAGCTGCCGTGCATCACCGGGCTCCGGCAGGCTGGTGTGGCGAAGGTGGTACTGGAGGTTGAAGCCCGTGTCGTCTACCCACACGGGATGATCGAAGACCGGGATGCGTTCGATACGCTGCCGAAAGCGCACGCTGTGGCGCAGTGCGGGCTCCGCCAGCGCGTAAATGCGCTCGATGTCGAGCCCCCCCTCGGAGGTTCGAAGGGGCCCGCCCTCGAAGAGATGCACGGAGCCCACGTGCATGTGCACGCTCGGGCTCTCGAGCTCGAGGAAGGTGGCGTCGAGGGCAGAGAGGCGGTCGTAGTGCGTATAGCTCATGGGCTCCGACCCGAGGAAGCCCCGGCGCGGGCCCCGCCATAAGCATACGGCACACAGCCGCCCGCAGGGCAGGGCGGCGAAATGCCACACCGGCGTTTGCGAGCCGACGGGCCCGGCCGCAGCCACGGCGCCCTCCGCCCGCCACAACCAGCTCGTCGCGCACGTTCTGCCCTAGACTTTCGTGGTGTCCCGCCCGGCTCCGCCGATCGTTCCGCTGGCGCGGAACTCCCTGCTGCAGGGGATCCTCGCCGCGTATGGGCTCCTTTGGATCACACTGGCAATCGCTCCAAAGTATCGCTCGGACTGGCTGCTCGAGAACCTCCTCGTCTTCGCCTTCGCTGGCCTCTTGGTGGTGACCCATAAGCGTTTCGTATTCTCGAACTTTTCCTACGCGCTGATCGCGCTCTTCCTCGCAATGCATGCCATCGGTGCGCACTCCACCTACAGCGAGACGCCGATCGGGTACTTCTTGCAGCGCGTCTTCGGTCTTTCCCGAAACCCCTACGACCGCCTCGTCCACTTCGGCTATGGCCTTCTGCTCAGCTACCCCATGCGCGAGATCGCTCTGCGCACGTTGCGAGCGAAAAGGCTTTGGGCATTTCTCATCCCGCTATTCGTGATGCTCGCTCTCAGCGGCGGCTATGAGATCATCGAGTCGTGGGTGGCGCGGATGGTGAGCCCAGAGCTCGGTGCGGCGTATCTCGGTACGCAGGGCGACGAGTGGGACGCGCAGAAGGACATGAGCCTCGCGCTCTTCGGCTCGCTCCTCGGTCTCGCCCTGGCGGACGCCTATCGCCGGCGCACGGGCCGCGAGGCTTGGTCGCTGCTCAGGTCCCTTGGAACCTAGGGAACTGAGCATGTTGGTCGATCCGCACCGCCACGCTAAACACGGCGGACGGGCGAGGAGGTGCGGGAAGCCGTGAGCGGACGTGCAGCCCAACCCGAGCGTGTCCCTGATGCGACCGGATTGTTGCTGCTGCTCGCTCTCGCCAAGAGCGCGCTGCACTTCGCGACGATCTCCAACTACGGCTACTTTCGCGACGAGTTCTACTATCTCGCCTGCGCAGATCATTTAGCCTGGGGCTACGTCGACCACCCGCCGTTCTCCATCGCCCTCCTCGCCGTTACACGATCCCTGTTCGGCGATTCGCTGCTCGCCATCCGGCTCCCGGTGGTGCTGGCCGGAGCGCTGACGGTCGTGTTGACTGGTTGGCTGGCGCGCGAGCTCGGCGGTGGGCGCTTCGCGCAAGTGCTGGCGGCACTCGCCTTCGTGTTCATGCCGGTTGCGCTCGGCATGGCGAGCTTCTACTCGATGAACGCACTCGATCTGCTCTTCTGGGTGGGCGCCGTCTACGTGCTGGTGCGCATCATCAACAGCGGCGATGCGCGGCTTTGCGTTGCGTTCGGCGCCATCGTCGGCGCCGGGATGATGAACAAGATCAGCGTCGGCTTTCTGGTGTTCGGTCTGCTCGTGGGTCTCGTACTCACCAAGCAGCGCCGCCTGCTGGGGAGTGCTTGGTTCTGGCTCGGCGGAGTGATTGCCGGACTCCTGTTCCTGCCTCATGTCATCTGGCAGATCGCCAACGGGTTCCCGACGCTCGAGTTCATGCGCAACGCGAGCGAGCTGAAGATCCAAGCCATGTCCGTGGGCGCGTACCTAGGCGCCCAGGCCTTGTACACCGGCCCGGCGGCAGTCCCGATTTGGGTCGGCGGGCTCGTCTACCTCCTGTTTGCGCGCGCAG
>CAYGXT010000379.1:0-3655 GCA_964353695.1 uncultured Myxococcaceae bacterium | reverse complement strand
CGACGAGGGTGAGCGTGACGTGGGGCGGAAGCCTGGCCAGCGCGTCCAGCAGAACGGGAACTCCCTTGTTGGGGTCCGAGGCGCGCGCGACGCAGAGCAGCTCGCTCGAGGCGCGCGGAACGTCCGGAAACGGGCGAAACAGATCCGTGTCGAGCCCGTTCCAGAGCATCCTCAGCCGCTCGGGCCTCACGCGAAAGTCGCGCACGATCTCGCTGCCGCTCTGCCGCGAAGAGGTCAGTACGCGGTCGAGATGGCGAGCAACGAAGGCCTGCATGCCTACGGGGTAGAGCTCCATGCTGCCGAGGGCCTCTCGCAGCGAGCGGTCGCGCGCAAACGAGGCTCGGCGGTCCACGGAGAGCGGATGATGGATGGTCGTGACGACGGGCAGGCCGACGGCCTTCAGCAGCAACGTCGCCCAGCCCAGCGACTGGACGTCGTGGACCAGATCGAAGCGCTCGCCCTGGCGAAGCCGGTGAAGCAGGGCGCGCGCGGCGCGCACGCTGAAGGCAAAGGGCTCGGGCAGGAATCCGAACCAGGTCGCCCCGTATTCCCAAAAATTGAGCGGCTCGAAGATTCGCAGCGGATCCGGCCGCGGCAGGATCGCAGCCGGATCGGGATCGAAGCGCTTGGCCCAGAACCCCTCGTTCGGAATCTGCGTCACGCTCTTGGCGAACGGCATCGGATCCGGGTGCGGCGGCCCGGCGAAGACATGCACCTCGTGGCCGAGCCGCACAAGCTCGCGGCCGAGGAACCAGAGATAGATGCCCTGGCCGCCACTGCTCATGTTCCCGCGGTAGGCGAGCAGCGCGATGCGGAGCGGTCGCGCGCTCACGAGGCCGGGGCTGCGGCCCGCACACTCTTTTCCGCGTACAGCACCACGCTCTTGGGACAGACGTAGTTGAGCGCCTTCTCCAGCCTTTCCAGCAGCGGCGACTGCGTCGCGCGAAGCAGGAAGCCGCGGTAGGCGCGCACCAGCCGGCTCTGGTCGGCCTTCGGCAGCCCGGCGATGGAGCGCAACGCCCAGTAGGGCGTGTGCAGGGCATGGGCGAAGCCGACCCCGGTCGTGGCCAGGCCGACCTCGAGCAGCCCGCGCGCCAGAGTGCGTGGGCTGAAGATCCGGATATGCCCGCCGGGGCTCTCGAAATAGTCGTCGCCGAGGCGAAGGTAGAGCTGCTCGCTGGTCGCGGTTGGGATCGTGATGGCGACTTTGCCTGCGGGCTTCACGACGCGTGCGAGCTCGCGGGCTGCGCCGCGCCAGTCGTGCACGTGCTCCATCACCTCGGAGCAGATCACGCGGTCGAAGGTCTCGTCGCGAAACGGCAGCCGGAAAGCGTTGCCGTGGATCATGACGCCGAAGGAGCCGAGCTCCTTCGCACGCGCCCTCAGCGGACCCGAGCCACGGTCGAGGGAGTCGCGGTCGAGGTCGAGGCCGACCACGCGCGCACCGCGCTCGAGGGCGCCGAAGCAGTGGCGGCCCTCCCCACAGCCGGCGTCGAGGACGAGGTCCCCGGGCCGGAGCTCAAGCCGCGCGAGATCGACGGTGAGAAGCACGGAGCGTCTCCTCGAAGACCTGCACGAGATGTGCCGCGGCCTCGCTCCAGCGGAACAGGCGCGCAACGCGGGCGCGCGCTGCGCGGCCCATCCGGGCCGCGCGAGCCGGATCCGAGAGGACGTCCGAGATTGCTGCTGCCAGCGCGCGCGGATCGCGCGGCGGCACGAGACGGCCCGCCTGTCCATCGCTCCCGACGACCTCGGGTAGGGCGCCTGCGGCATTGGCGATCACCGGCAGGCCGCAGGCCATGGCCTCGCTCGCGGGGAAGCCAAAGCCCTCAAAAAACGAGGGCACCACGGCCGCGCGTGCGGTCGAGTACTGCGCCACGAGCTCGGGCACGCTGAGCATCTGCTTGTGCAGGATCACGCGGCTCTCGAGGCGGTGCTGGCGGATGAGGCGCGGCACGAGACCGTTTTCCGGGATACGCCCATCCACGATCTTGAGCGTCACCTGCTCCGGCAGATGGGTCATGGCTTCCAGCAGCGTGCCGATGCCCTTCTTGCGGTCCTCGGTGCGGCCCACGAAGAGCAGGTCGGCCTCGATCGGCTGGCCCTCCACGGGATGGAAGACCTCGAGGTCCGTGCCGTTGTAGACGACGGGCACCTCCTTCTCCGGAATTCCGAAGTAGCGCTCGATCTCGGCCCGTGAGGCCTCGCTCACGGTCACGATCCGCGCGAGGCGCGGCGCCACGATCTGCTGCATCAAGAGCGGAAAATAAAGCGTGCGCTTGATCTTCTTCTTGAGCGAAGGATCGATCGCGAAGTCGGCCTCTCGATCGATGTGGAGCGGGTGGTGGACGACCGACACCACGGGCGTGCCGGCGGCCTGGATGCCGAGCAGGCCCCACGACAGACATTGGTTGTCGAAGACCACGTCGAAACGGTGACGCCGTTGCAGCTCGCGCCAACGCAGCAGCAGGCGCAGGCCGAAGCTCTGCATCTCGGGGAAGACGCCGATGCGTGAGACACCAAGCTCCCACAGGTTGAGCGGCCAGAGCAATCGGAAGGGGTGCTCGCGCCGAGCCCAGTCGGGATGGGGTACGCCGAAGAGGTTCTCGTTCGGGATCACATGCAACGGGATGCCGTCGTCGAGCAGCGGTAGCGGCGGGCCCGCGATCACGTGCACGTCGTGGCCGGCCCGCTTCCACTCGTTGGCGAGGTAGGCGGCGTAGATGCCCTGGCCGCCGCAGAACATGTTGCCACGATACGTGAGGAGGGCGATGCGCACGGGCGTAGCTCGCTACGCCTGCTTCTGATTCGGAGTCGAAGCGGCGGGAGCCGGACTCGCAGGAGTCGGCTCCGCCTGCTCCGGTTCGACGCGGATCGTCGCGATCGTCCATCCCACCCAGAACGTCAGGCCGAGTACGAAGAAAACGAGGGCGGCGACGGGGATAGCGAGCGCCCAGTAGCTGCCGGAGAGGACTCCCAGCAGGAAGATCAGGCCGACGACGACGACGACGGCACAGATGAGTCCGCCCTGGGCCCGAGAAGAATCCGTCATGCGCCGCTCTTCCTCTCCGCCCTTTGGCCCCGACGGACCGGAGGGAGGAGAATCGGTGGCAGCGCGCCGGCTGTCAACCAAGGCCGGAGCCCGTCCTACAGCCGCACCAGCAACCCATCGTCCGCGGTCTCGAAGGCGAGGTGTCCCCGGCGGGCCGAGGTGTCGGAGCCGAGGTGGGTGAGGATCATGCGCCCGCAGTCGAACTCGCTCTTATGCTCGATCAGCTCCTCGTGGCTCAGATGGAAGTCGTAGCCGCGCACGAGCTGCGTACACTCGCAGATGAAGAGCTGCGAGCCACTCGCGAAGGGCGCAAGCCCCTCGAACCAGCCGGTGTCTCCCGTGTAGACCACGCGCTCGGTTCCGCAGCGGACCGAAATGCCGTGGGGGCAGGCGTCGGGCTGGTGACGCGTCGCGAAGGCCGATACCTGCACCGGGCCCACTTCGGTCTCGGCGCGCGTAGGCAGCTCGACGAAGTGCAAGGGGTGGCTGCGTTCGGCGTCGACGATCGGATGGCCGAGCGCGGCGGACACCGCCCGCACCCGCGCCTCAATACCCGGCGGCCCTCCGATGCGGAGCGGCCGCCGCCGGCCGTCCTCGTATAGG
>CAYGXT010000378.1:0-3658 GCA_964353695.1 uncultured Myxococcaceae bacterium | reverse complement strand
CCGCCGGTGCCGACCAGGCCACCATCGAGCTGCGGGGCTACACGGGCGCGCTCTCGCAGCCAGACCCCAAGAGCGAGAAGATCGTGCTCTTCCTCACGGACGGGACGCCGACGCTCCCGGCGGGCCCGGGCTACGACTCTGAAAACGTGAGCGCCGTGCTGCGCGCGGCCGAGCGCGCGCGACGCGCCGGAGTCCGCTTCCATGCCTTCGCGATCGGGCCCGAGGCTCTCGCGGGCCCCGTGGCCCCGGTAGAGCTCGCGGCACGCACCGGTGGCTACTTCACGCCCGTGCGCAACCCCGGCGACATCATCGGGGTGGTCGAGCAGGTGCGCTTCTCCAACGTCGAGTCCATGACGTTCAAGAACCTCTCCACGGGGGAGACGGCGAAGCAGGTGCTGGTGAACGCCGACGGCAGCTTCAGCGCGCTGGTGCCGCTTCAGGCGGGCCTGAACCGCATCCAGGTGTCGGCCGTCGCCGACGACGGATCGAAGGCAGACCAGATCGTGCAGGTGAGCTACGTACCCGGCACTGCGGCTCCCGTCCTGCCGCGGGAGCTCATGGCCCAGCGCAACCGGCTTCTCGAGCAGAAGCTCGTCGAGCTGCGACGCGAAGGCGCCAGCGCCGAACGCGAGGTGGTCGAGAAGACGCGCAAGGAGCTGGCCCTCGAGATCGAGCGCGAGCGCGCAAAAGCAAACGAGCAGGCGGAACGCCAACGCAAGGAGCTCCAGCTCGAGGTCGAGAAGGGCGGCAGCCCGAACTAAGATCCTGATCCGGCGCAGCAATCTCGGAGGAGGCGAACATGGAACCTCGGCTGCAGACCGGCCGTGATGCGGGCGGGCTCCTGGCCTCGGACCTGCTCGACGCCTGGCCCTTCCTCTCTCCCGAGGAGCGCGCGGAAGGCTTCCGTCTGCTGGCGGCGGACGAGGCGGAGGAGGTCTTCGAGGCCCTCGATGCGCGCGAAGAGAGCCAGCTCCTGCTCGAGTTCGGTCGGGCCGAGCGCCAGATTTGGATGCGTCAGCTCCGACCGGACGACGCGGCTGACCTGGTGCAGGCAGCGCCCGAAACGGCACGGGAAGATCTCCTGGCCCTTCTCGACGATCCGACGCGCAAGGAGGTCGTCGCCCTGCTCGCCTACGCCGAGGACGACGCAGGCGGTCTGATGAGCCCGCGCTACGTGCGCGTGCGGCCCGAGATGCGCGTGGACGAGGCCATCGCTTATCTGCGTCGCCAGGCCCGCGAGCGCGTCGAGACCATCTACTACATCTACGTTCTCGACGCGCAGCAGCGCCTGCTCGGCGTCGTCTCCTTCCGCGAGCTCTTTGCGGCGCCGGCCGAGAAGAGCATGCGCGAGGTGATGCAGACCGATCCCATCAGCGTCCCCGAAGATCTCGATCAGGAGAGCGTCTCGAAGCTCATCGCCCTGCACGACCTCATGGCCGTCCCCGTGCTGGACGCCGAGGGCTGCATGAAGGGCATCATCACCGTCGACGACATCGTCGACGTGGTGGAGGAGGAGGCGACCGAGGACATCCAGAAGATGGGCGGCACCGAGGCCCTCGACGCGCCCTACCTCGAGGTGGGACTGCTCGAGATGGTGCGCAAGCGCGGCGTGTGGCTCTCCGCTCTCTTCGTTGGAGAGCTCTTCACGGCCTCCGCCATGGGCTACTACGAACACGAGATCTCGAAGGCCCTGGTGCTCGCCCTCTTCATTCCGCTGGTGATCTCGAGCGGAGGCAACACCGGCTCGCAGGCCAGCACGCTCGTGATCCGCGCCATCGCTCTCGGTGAGGTGAGGCTGCGGGACTGGTGGCGCGTGCTCCGCCGAGAGATCGCCACCGGCCTCGCCCTCGGCACTCTCCTCGGGTCGATCGGCCTGCTGCGGATCCTGCTCTGGCCGTCTCGCGAGACGCTCTACGGCCCGCACTACGCGCTCGTCGCGCTCAGCGTGGGCCTCGCGCTGATCGGGATCGTGCTCTGGGGCGCGGTCGCAGGCTCGATGCTGCCGTTCCTGCTGCGGCGCCTCGGCCTCGATCCCGCTACGGCCTCCGCCCCCTTCGTCGCGACGCTGGTCGACGTAACGGGCCTCATGATCTACTTCAGCGTCGCGAGTACGGTGCTGCGCGGCACACTGCTGTAGCGGAGCCGTCGCAGCTCCTTCGGGGTCTTCTTCCGGCCTTGCTCCCGCTGGAAGGCCACGAACTTCTGGTAGGCCTTCGGCCGCTGCTTCTCGAACCATGTCAGGAACTCGGCCGCGCTGAGGAATAGCCATTTGTCGGCGGGCTCGTCCTTGAGGTGCTGCTCGCACTCCTTCCAGTCGAAGTCGCGGCAGATCGCAGGCCGGGTCTCGTAGATGCCGCACATGCCGTTCGGCTGGAGATGCTGGCAACGGCTCTCGAACTTGACGAACCAGCCGCCCTCCCAATCCACGAAGACGGAGATGCCGGGATGCACGAGGTACCACACGAGATAGTCGTACTCGGTCATGGTGGTCGGCGCATCGATCTCGATCGCGACATACCTGCAGCATTGCGCACAGCCTACGCAGGGGTGGTCGGATGCGAGTCCGAGCAGTGCCCCTGCGGAACTCCCGTTGCCTGCTTGCCTTGCCATCACCCCCCCATGCTTTCAACGCCGCCCCTGTTCTCTACTACCACGCTACTCGATCTGGTCGAGGTACTCAGAGAGTCCGTAGCCCGTTCGGCCCTCCCAGCTCCACTCGGTCATCCCCTCGCTGATGCGGGTGGTCTGTCCGGCCCGCCGGTTGCGGAGCGGGATCAGTGACATCACGCGGCCCTCGACCTCGAGTGTGCTGTTGTCCGCGCAGGTCAGCACGGCACGCAGCCGATCGTGTACGCGCTCGGGGCCCTTCCACTCGGTCTCGATCGTCACATCCCGCACCAGCATCAACGCCTTGCCGCGGTGCAGGAATCCGCCGCGCTTCTCCGTCCCATCCTTCGACGCGACGATCGTCGCCATGAAGCCCAGGTCTTCCCCAAAGTTGGCCGTGAGCCAGCGGTACCAGGCGGGAGCCTGCCAGAAGCGCGGCCCCCAGGAGTGGTCGCGCAGTCCGAGGCCGTCGAACTCGAAAAGCTGGCCCGCGATCTCGAGGCTGCCGATCGCCCGGTGGTGCTGCTCGTAGTGGCCCTTCGCAAATTCCATTTCGTGGGCATCCGCACCACCTCCCAGCCGCTCGCCCCCGAACATCGGGCCGACTCCGGCGATGGCGAGGTCGAGGCGCACCTCTTCGAAGGGGTTGCTGGTAAACGCGGCCCGCGGGTCGGACATCTCCATCGGGCGCGCCAGCCGGCAGGCCTTGCCTTCGTACTGGATCCGCAGACGCTCGAACGGCGTCTGGACCTCGAAACGGGCCCCGCCGGCCTCGAAACGGGCGTTGTCCTGGATCTCCGGCCGCTTGAAGTTGAAGAGCACGGAGCCGTCGGGCTCGTAGAGGCAGAGCGTCATCTCCGCGTGCTTCTCGTTGGGACGGTTGCCCAGCCGCAAGAACCCGCCCCGGCGCTGGCTCGCGTCGAAGAAGTTGAAGTACATGCTCTCGTTGTAGTTCGACTCGCCGGTGTTCTCGTGCATCCACTCATCCGTGGGCTCGAGGCGTACGGCGAACGGGTTGCGCTGGCTCATTGGACTCCAGTCTACTTCGATT
>CAYGXT010000377.1:0-3658 GCA_964353695.1 uncultured Myxococcaceae bacterium | reverse complement strand
ACGTGCTCCTGCGCTCGCCGCACCGTGTCTTCGATCCCGCGGTAGCGCCGTACGTGTTCGATCACCGGCGTGAAGTCGATCGGCTCGTCGTCGACCACGTCGTCTCCGAACAGGGCACCCTCGCTGTGCCTGGCCGTGCGCTTGAGGACGGAAGCGATCTCCTCGCGCTCGGCCGGGGTGCAGCGCTTGAGCGTGAGCAGGAGCGGAAGCGTCACCTTGCCCTCGCGCAGGTCCGTGTACGGGAGCTTTCCGAGCTCGGTCGCACCGGCCTCGTAGTCGAGGGCGTCGTCGCGGAGCTGGAAGGCCACGCCGAACTCCCGACCGAACTCTGCCAGGCGGCGCCGCTCGGCACGGGTCACGCCGCCCAGGATCGCGCCGGCCTCGCAGGCCGCCGCCAGCAGCGAAGCGCTCTTGCGGTCGATCACGCGGTAGTAATGGCTCTCCGTCACCGAAGGGTCGAAGCTGCGCGCGAGCTGCAACAGCTCGCCCTCGGCCATCTGGCGGATCGTGTCGCTGAAGATCCAGAGGATCTCGAGGTTGCCATCCTCGACGATCATCGACGACGAGCGTGCATACAGGAAGTCGCCCGCGAGAACCGCCCTGCGGTTGCCCCAGACGGCGTTGGCCGAGGGCCGCCCGCGCCGCAACGAGGAGAGATCGACGACGTCGTCGTGGAGCAGCGTCGCGGTGTGCAGCAGCTCCACCGCCGCCGCGATCTGGATGCGACGCGCTCCGGTGTAGCCGCAGAGCTCGGCGGCCAGCAACACGAGAGCGGGCCGCATGCGCTTGCCGCCGGATCCCAGCACATGCTGGCCCATGGCAGCCATCAGCTCGCTCTCTGACGCCAGCGCCTCATGCATGGCGCGCTCCACCTGCTCGAGCGGAGCGCTGATGAGATGGAAGAGATTGCCGCCAGAGGGGGGGGCGTTGGGAGGCATGGCGCCGAGGCTAGCAGCAGAGGCCTGCATGTCAAAGTAGAAAACACGAGAAAAACAGTGAATTTTCGTACAGTTACCTATCTTTCACGGGACGTCGTCCGGGGCTCTCATCGCGCAGCCAGCGCAGCGTCTGGGCGAGGTCGGCGACGGGTACGAGCGCGGTGCCGCGGGGCACCTCGAGGGTCGCTCCCACGCGTTCGGGCAGGAGTACCCGGCGGAAGCCCAGCCGAGCCGCCTCGCGTACGCGCAGATCGATACGGCCTACGCGGCGCACCTCGCCCCCGAGCCCGATCTCGCCGCAGGCCGCCACGTCGTCGGGCAGCGGGAGGTCGAGGCGGCTCGAGGCGATCGCGAGCGCGACGCCGAGGTCCGCGCCGGGCTCGGCCACACGCACGCCACCCGTCACATTCACGTATACGTCGCAGCTGAGCAGGTCGATGCCCGCACGCCGATCGAGCACGGCGAGCAGCAGTGCGACGCGGCCGTCGTCGACGCCAAGGCATGTGCGGCGTGCCGTGCCGTAGCCGGCCGGCGCCACCAGCGCCTGTACCTCCAACAGCATCGGCCTCGTGCCTTCGAGGAAGGGGACGATGCACGACCCCGGCACCCCCGGCCGCCGCTCGGCCAGGAAGAGCTCGCTCGGGTTTTCCACGCCCTCGAGCCCGCTCCCGGTCATGCTGAAGACGCCTACCTCCTGCGTCGAGCCGAAGCGGTTCTTGGTGGCGCGAAGCACGCGCACAGAGTGGGCGCGGTCGCCTTCGAAGGTGAGGACCACGTCGACGAGATGCTCGAGCACTCGCGGCCCGGCGATCGCGCCTTCCTTCGTGACGTGGCCCACGAGCACGAGCGCTGTGCCGCTCGACTTGGCGGCGGCCGCCAGAAGCGCAGCGCACTCGCGCACCTGCGCCACCGATCCAGGCGCCGACTCGACGCGCTCGGTACGCATGGTCTGGATCGAATCGATCACCACCAACGCGGGCTTCGCCTCGCGCCAGGCGGCGCCGATGGCCTCGACCCGCGTCTCTGCGATCACGAGCACGTCGCCCGGCTCTCCCCGCAGCCGCTCGGCACGCAGCCTCATCTGCTCGGGGCTCTCCTCGCCGGAGACGTAGAGCACGCTCCGCCCCGCGCCGCGCGCCTCGGCCGCGAGCTGAAGCGCGAGCGTGGACTTGCCGACCCCCGGCTCGCCTCCGAGCAGCAGCACCGCCCCGGGAACGATGCCGCCCCCCAGCACGCGGTCGAGCTCCGGGATACCGCTCGCAAAGCGCGGCGTCTCCTCGCTGCGGACGTCAGCAAGCCGCACGGCAGCGGCCCCGCTCCGTGCGGCCTGGAGCAGGTCTTCGGGCGGCGCACCACCACCGACCGGCTCCTCCACTAGCGTCGACCAGGAGCTGCAAGAGGGGCAGCGGCCGAGCCAGCGGGGAGACTGCGCTCCGCATTCCGTGCAGGCGTAGACCGATTTCGGACGAGCCACGGCGAGATCCTACCTGCCGCAGGCGAACCCGCCGCCGTCAACCATCGTTCACGAAGCAGGTTGACAGCCCGTTCGCGAGGCTTCTAGTCTGCGGCCTTCGCCCGCCCCTAGCGCAGGAACGAGGAGAGCCCGTGTTCGAAACCTACTCCCGACTGGCTTCGCAAGCGCTCCAGGACGAGCCGCCGAGCGAGGCGGACGCGCGCTGGATCCTCGACGGGGAGGACGTGGAGCTGCTCCCGCTGCTGCACGCGGCCTATCTCCCGCGTGCACGCCACTTCGGCCGCAAGGTCATGGTGCATGTGCTGAACAACGTGCAGAACGGCCTCTGCCCCGAGGACTGCGGCTACTGCGCGCAGAACAAGGACTCGAAGGCCGCCATCCGCAAGTACGCCATGAAGAGCGACGAGGAGATCTTCGAAGGAGCCGAGCGCGCAGCACGCGCCGGCGCCACGCGCTACTGCATGGTGCTATCGGGCCGCGGCCCCACGGTCGAGCGCGCGAAGAAGCTCGCGGCTCTGATTCGCGGCGTGAAGTCGCGCTGGCCGATCGAGGTCTGCATCTCCGTCGGCCTGATCGACGACGAGCAGGCGCAGATCCTCGCCGAGGCCGGCCTCGATCGCCTCAACCACAACCTCAACACCAGTGAAGATCATTACAGCCGAATCTGCAGCACGCATACCTACGCCGACCGCGTGAATACGATCCTCACGGCGAAGCGGCACGGGATCCAGAGCTGCAGCGGCCTCATCCTCGGCATGGGCGAGACGACTGCCGATGTGGTGGAGCTCGTCTTCCGCCTGCGTGAGCTCGAGGTGGCATCGATCCCCTTGAACTTCCTGATCCCCATCGAGGGCAATCAGGTCGTCGCCGACGGCTCTCTCTCGCCCGAGCGCTGTCTGCGTGCGCTTGCGCTGGTCCGCCTCGTAAACCCACGCGCAGAGGTCCGCGCGGCGGGCGGCCGCGAGGGCCACCTGCGCTCGCTTGGCGCGCTCGTGCTCTGGCCCGCGAACTCGCTCTTCGTGGACGGCTACCTGACGACGCGCGGCGACGCCACGCGCGAGACCTATCGCATGATCCGCGACGCCGGCTTCGAGGTGGACGGCAATCCGTTCTACGAGCGCGAGGCCTTCGAAGCTGAACCGGCGGGAGGCTTCCGCCTGCCTGGTGAACCCGACACGCTGCTGCGGCCCGAGATCGCGCGCGCGACCCGCGGCCTGGGATGAGCGTAGAGAGCGTCTGCACCGCG
>CAYGXT010000376.1:0-3684 GCA_964353695.1 uncultured Myxococcaceae bacterium | reverse complement strand
GCAACGGGGAGGCTGCCGCCCAGAGCCAATTCCCGCCGAGCGCGCACGGTCGCGTTCCTGTGCGCCGATGCCACGCGCCATCAGGGCGACGCAGGCGGCCCCCACTGCGAACATCACCGACTGGGCGAGATTGAGAAACTGCGTGGTGTAGCCGACGGCAGCGACCGAGTCGCGGCCCAGACGGCCGACCATGCCGATGTCGATCAGGCTCACGATGCTGGCAAGCGCCTGCGCCAGGATCACCGGCCAGGCGATATGCCAGATCTCGAGCTCGGTGCGTTGCTGCCGGCGGCTGTCGCCCGTCCCGAATGCGATCGTCGCAGCCCGACTTGCCAGCACCGCAGCGGGGATTGCCGGAGAGGACTCCGGATCCTCCACGCCCCCCTCGGCCTCGGCATCCGACTCGGTGCTGGACGTATTTTCGTCGGGATCTCTTGCCAACGGCTACGGCGCCTGGCGCAGCTCGGCCGGAAGCTGGAAGACCACACCCTCGTCCACGTGCGGAAGGGAGTCGATCTCGAAGCCGTCGGGACGCAGCGCGCGCAGGCGCTCCAGCACCTGCTCCACCAAGACCTCCGGCGCGGAGGCTCCGGCCGTGACGCCCACGCTGCGCACGCCTTCGAGCCACGCCGGATCGATGTCGTCTGCGTCCTCTACCAGGTGCGAAGGCAGGCCCGACTTGGAGGCCAGCTCGGCCAGACGGTTGCTATTCGAGGAGGACGGAGCACCGACCACGAGCACCAGGTCGACCTCGCGCGTGAGCTCGCGCACGGCGTTCTGCCGGTTCTGTGTCGCGTAGCAGATGTCGTCCCGCTTCGGGAGCACGATTTCGGGGAACCGGCGACGCAGCGCTTCGAGCACGTCTCGCGTGTCGTCCACGGAGAGCGTCGTCTGCGTGAGGACCGCGAGGCGCGTCGGATCGCGGACCTCGAGCTTCTCCACGTCGTTCACGGTCTGGACCAGGTGCATCTTGTCGGGCGCCTGGCCTAGCGTGCCCTCGACCTCCACGTGCCCGGCGTGGCCCACGAGCACGATCTCGCGCGGCTCCTTTGCGAAGCGCTGCGCTTCCTTATGCACCTTGGTGACGAGAGGGCAGGTGGCGTCGATGCTGCGCAGGCCCTGCTTCGCGGCCGCGTCGCGCACGGCCGGCGATACGCCGTGGGCGCTGAACACGAGCAGGGAGCCCGGCGGCACCTGCTCCGGCTCGTCGACGAAGATGGCGCCCTTGCCGCGCAGCGTCTCGACCACGTGGCGGTTGTGCACGATCTCGTGTCGGACATAGACGGGCGGGCCGTAGCGGGCGAGGGCCTGCTCGACGATCTCGATGGCGCGGTCGACGCCGGCGCAGAAGCCGCGGGGGCTGGCGAGAAGAACGCGCATGGCGCCGAGGCTAGCAGCAGGGCTCCGGCGGGGCGAAGGCGGGCAGCGCCCGCCGCGCGACGTTACACTGCGGCCCGCAAACCCGGAGGAAGCCCGATGGCAGACCTGGAGACGTTCCGGACCGAGGTCCACGCCTGGCTGCTCGCGCACGCGCCGCAGTCGCTCGTCGGCAGCATGCTCACGAACGACGAAGGCACCTGGGGCGGTCGCAAGGCCGTCTATCCCAATCCCGATGCGAAGCGATGGCTCGAAAGCATGGCCGAGCGCGGCTGGACGGCGCCGGCCTGGCCGCGCGAGTACGGCGGCGGCGGGCTCTCGGCCGACGAGGCGAAGCTGCTGCAGCAGGAGATGGCGAAGCTTCGGATTCCGCCGCCCCTGGTCGGCTTCGGCCTGACCATGATCGGGCCGACGCTGCTGCAATACGGCACCGAGAAGCAGAAGCGCGAGCATCTGCCGGCGATCTGCCGCGGCGAGATTCGCTGGTGCCAGGGCTACTCCGAGCCCGATGCGGGCTCGGATCTCGCGTCGCTGAAGACGCGCGCGGTGCTGGATGGCGAGCATCTCGTCGTCACCGGGGAGAAGGTCTGGACCTCCTACGCCGACAAATGCGACTGGATCTTCGCCCTCGTGCGCACCGATCCGAAAGGGAAGAAGCAGGAGGGCATCACCTTCCTTTTGATCGACATGGCTTCGCCCGGCGTCTCGGTGAAGCCGGTCCTGCTGATCTCGGGAGCCTCGCCGTTCTGCGAGACCTACTTCGATGGCGTGCGCGTGCCGCTCGAGAACGTGGTTACGAAGCTGAACGCCGGCTGGACCGTGGCCAAGGCCCTTCTCGGCCATGAGCGAAGCATGATCGCCGACGTCTTTGGAGGCGGCGGGCCTCGCAAGGGGAAGGGCAGCGCACTGGCGGCGCTCGCGCGCAAGCACCTCGGTGCTGGTGAGCCGCTGCCGGATCCGGTGCTGCGCGACCAGATCGCGCAGACGGAGATGGACACGAAGTGTTTCTCGCTCACCGTGCAGCGCTCGAGCGACGGCATGAAATCCGGGCACAAGCCGGGAGCCGAGACATCGATGTTCAAGTACTACGCGACGGAGCTGAACGAGCGCCGCTACGAGCTGATGGTTCGCATCGCCGGGCCGCAGGGCCTCGGCTGGGAGGGGGAGGGCTTCGAGCCCGACGAGCTGGGGCTCACGCGGGCCTGGCTGCGCTCGCGCGGCAACTCGATCGAGGGCGGCACCTCGGAGATTCAGCTCAACGTGATCGCGAAGCGCGTTCTTGGTCTTCCGGACTGAGTGGGAAGGAGTCCTCCGTGAATCTGGCGTTGACGGATGATCAGGAGCTGCTGGCCAAGACGGCTGCGGACTTCGTGGCCGATCACTCGCCCGTGGCGCGCATGCGCAAGCTCCGCGACACGAAGGATCCGCTGGGCTTCTCGCGTGAGCTCTGGCGCGAGATGGCCGGACTCGGCTGGGTCGGCATCCCGTTCCCGGAATGGGCCGGCGGTGCCGGGCTCGGCTTCGCCGAGCTCGCCGTCGTACTCGAAGCCCTCGGCCGGAGCCTCGCTCCGGAGCCGTTCCTCTCGAGCGTGCTCCTCGGCGGGCAGGCCGTGCTGCTCGGCGGCAGCGAATCGCAACAGAAGGCCGTACTGCCGGACCTTTGCAGCGGGAGCCGCCTGCTGGCGCTCGCGTTCCAGGAGGAGAGCAGCCGCTACGACGTGCACCGCGTGGCGACGCGCGCAACCGTGCAGGGCGGCGGCTGGCGCATCGTTGGGCGCAAGATCCAGGTGCTGGACGCCCAGGTGGCCGACGAGATCGTGGTGGCCGCGCGCACGGAGGGGGCGGAGGGGGATGCCGCGGGCATCACGCTCTTCCTGCTGCCGGCAGGGGCGCCGGGCCTGCACAGGGTGCCGCAGCATCGCATCGATTCGCGCAACGCGGCGATCGTGCAGCTCGAGGGTGTCGAGGCCACGCGCGCCGACGTGCTGGGCGAGGTCGGGCAGGGCGGCGCATTGCTCGAGAAGGTGGTGGACCGCGCCACGCTGGGCCTTTGCGCCGAGACGCTCGGACTCATGTCCGAGGCCTTCGATCGGACGCTCTTCTACCTCAAGACTCGCGTGCAATTCGGTGTTCCGATCGGATCCTTCCAGGCGCTCAAGCATCGGGCGGCGCGCTGCTTCATCGAGATCGAGCTCTCGCGCTCGGCGACGCTGGCGGCAGCGCGAGCCCTCGACGAGGGCTCGGACGAGGCCCAGAAGCTCGTCTCCGTGGCCAAGGCGCGTTGCTCCGACGCTGCCATCCTCGTCA
>CAYGXT010000375.1:0-3686 GCA_964353695.1 uncultured Myxococcaceae bacterium | reverse complement strand
CACGGAGGTCTACGCACGCACCTACGGCTCGCGGCGCGAGGCGCCGCCCGAGGCGGGCTAGCGCGCCGCGGCGGGCCCTGCATCGTGCTGGGTCACGAGCGCGTGCAATGCGCCAGCCACGAGATCTGCGTCCGTGACGGGCAGCATATGGCTGCCACCGGGGAGCCTCAGCAGCTCGGCCGCCGGTAGGCGCTTCGCGAGATCCTCCCCCACGGAGAGCGGCACCAGCAGGTCGTCCGTCCCGTGCAGCACGAGGGCTGGGACACGGATCTGCTCCGGGTGAAGCGAGGCGGGCGCTCCGCGCTGAGCCTCGGCCACGAAGGCCGTGAGCGTGCCCGGGAGAGCGAGCATCGCGCGTGTACGTTCGGCAAAGCCCGCGGGAATGGCGGACTCCTTCGTGAAGGCCGCCTTCAGGTTCTCTCGCATGAAGGCGCGCCCCACCGGCGCGACCGTGCCGGCCCAGCGCAGCACCTCCTCTCCGGCGCCGGAGGCGAGGATGCGGTCCAGCGCCTTGGGATCCTGGCTTGCCAGCAGCGGACCCACGGAGCCGAGCAGCGCCAGGTGCGACACGCGTTCCGGATGAGCGACGGCGAAGGTCTGCACCACCGCGCCACCGTAGGACCAGCCGGCGAGAGCCGCGCTCTCGATGCCGAGCGCGTCCAGCAGCGCGAGCAGATCGCGAGCGTTCGACGCGTAGGTGTACTCGCCGCTTGCGGCCGTGTCGCGGCTCGAGCTGCCATAGCCGACGCGGTCGTAGACGATCACCCGGTGCCCCATGCCGGCGAGCTTCTCCGGCACATCGCCCCAATCCTGAAGGTTCGAAGGAAGGCCGTGAACCAGCACGACGGGCAGGCCTTGGCCCCTGTCGAGAGCGTTCAGCGAGCGGCCGCTCCCGATCTCGACTCGCCCTACCGGTGCGGGTACCGAGGCCGGATCTTGATCCCATCCGAGCAGATGCGAGCCCAGCAGTGGTAAGCCGACGACCGCGACGAGGACGAGAGCCAGCCATTGAACGAAGCGACGCATTCGGAAAACCTCCTCGAAGGGACGTGCTGCAGCAGGCGCCGTAGCAAGCCTTCTTCAGCCGGACATCATCTCGCATCGTCGCGCGGCAGCCCCACGAGCTGCCGCGCCATGACGATGCGTTGGATCTGACCCGTGCCCTCGACGATGTCCATGGCCTTCGCGTCCCGGAAGAGCTTCTCGATCACGGAGTCTCCGCGTGCGCCGACCTCTCCGAGGATCTCCATGCCGAGCACGGCCGCCTCGAACGCCGCCATGGGCGCCATGGCTTTGGCCATGGAGGCCTCGAGCATGTTCGGCTGCCGCAGATCCGCGAGCCAGGCGGCGCGCCAGCACAGCAGCCGCGCCGCGCGCAGCTTGCGCCGCATGCGCTCGAGGCGGTCGCGTACACGCGACAGGCCGAGCAGACCCTGCTCGCGTGCGAAGGCCAGCGACTCGTCGAGGGCGGCGCGGCCCATGCCGACGGCCATCGAGGCGATGGCCGGTCGCGTCGCATTGAACGATTTCATCGCGCCCTTGAAGCCCGCCCCCCGGCCGTACGCGCTCTCGCCGCCCAGCAGGTTCGACTCGGACACGAAGCAGTCGCGCAACGTGAACGAGGTGGACTCGTAGGCCTTGAGGCCCATCTTATGCTCGACATGAAAGTCGCCGAGGCCGGGCGTCCCGCGTTCCACCACGAAGGCGCGATGCCCGTCTCGCCCCAGGGCCGGATCGATCGTCGCAAAGACGACGATCCAGTCGCTTCGGCTGGCGTTGGCCGCAAACGATTTTGCACCGCCCAGCACCCAGCCTCCCGCCTCGCGGCGCGCAGTCGTGCGGATGCCCGCGACATCGGAGCCTGCGCCGGGCTCGGTCATGGCAAGCGCTCCCCAGCGCGGTCGGTCGGGCTTCCGAAATGGCTGAAGGAAGCGCTCGCGCTGCTCCGCGGTGCCGAGGGAGAGCAGAGACGCCTCGCCGAGCCCCGGGCCTGGAAACGCCACTGCGACGCCGCGGTCCCAGTAGGACATCTCTTCGGCGAGGGCGACGACTGCGCGCACACCGCCGCCCGCCGCGCCGGGCGCTGGGCCTTCTTCGCCCGACCAGCGCGTGCGGCCGAGGCCGAGCCGGACCAGGAGCTCGAAGAACGGGTGATCGGGCGGAATGGGTCTTCCGAGCCGGTCGGCCTCGAGACCCAGCGGCCGCATCTGCGTACGCCCGAGCTCGCGGACGCGCAGCACGCGCTCGCGAAGCGCCGCATCGAGGGCCAGATCCATCAGGCTTCCGCCGCCTTCGACTCGGCCTGTGGATCGTCACCACCAAGTGTCACGGCGCCGAAAACGCGCAGCAGATCACGACCCGCGTCTTCCCGCGCGGCATCCACGCCGCCGAGCAACAGACCCAGGGCTCGCGCGTCACGCAGGTACTTCTCGACGGGGTAGTCCAGCATGAAGCCGTGGCCGCCGAGGATCTGGAGCGCATTCGGGGCCACGAAGAGGGATGCCTCGACGCATTCGACGAAGGCCGAGGCACAGGCCTCCTCTGCCGGAAGACCACGGTCGAAGCGCCAGGCGGCCTCCCATACCAGCAGGCGAGCGGCGTCGACGGCAGCCGCCATGTCCACGATCAGGAACGCCAGCGCCTGGTGGTGCGCGATGGGCCGGCCAAAGGCGACGCGCTCGCGTGCATACTGGCGCGAGAATTCCGCCGCCTGCCGCATCACGCCGACGAGGAGAGCGGCGACATGGAGCCGTGCACCCGCGAGCGCACGACGCGCTCCGGGCGTGCTCACCCACTCGCCGAGCACGGGCGCTGCCTCGATGCGGAGTGCCGAAGCTCCGGCCGCGCGCAGGCCCGCACCGCGCACGGGCTCGCAGACAAGACCGTCGCGCAGCACGTAGGCGCGTTCGCGCTCGAGAACGACGAGAAGATCGACGCGATCGGCCGGTAGCCAGGGCAGCTCTCCATGCGCGAGGCCTCCCTCAATGCGAATGCGTGGCGTCCCGTCGAAGATGAGCAACGCGCGAGCGCCAGGAAGATCGAGCAGCGGCGCCGCGAAGCGGCGCAGCGCCTCCTCCCCACCCAGCTCGCGCAGACCGTAGAGGGCGGCGCCGAGCGGATCGAGACCGAGCGCAGCTCCGGCGTCGGCGGCCGCGAGCTCTTCGCGCACGAGCACGCCCGCAAGCGCGCCAAGGCCCGCGCCGCCCAGAGACTCGGAGAGCTCGAGCCGCGCGAGGCCGATCTCGTCGTACAGATGCCGGACCGCAGCATCCACGCCGCGTGCGCTCTCGGCCGCGCGCTCCCGGGGACGAAGCTGGTCCGCCGCAAAGGCTCGTGCCGTCTCCTGCAGGAGCGAGAGGTCGGCCGAAAGCTCGAAGTCGAGCATCATTCCCCCCGAGCAGCAGGAGCTCGAGTGTGCCATGGGCGAGGCCGAACCGGGAGGTCAAGCGAGCCGAAGGCGACGGAATGCCTCGGCCTCCTCCCCGGGCCTTCTCCCAAAGCCCGACTCGAGCGCGTCGGCTCCGGCGACGAGGCCCGGCACATGCTGGCTCTCGTGGCAGGCGAGCGCGACGCGCTTGGTGTCCCGCATGCGGCCCACCTCGACGAAGTGATCCGGCTCTCCCGTGTCGAAGAGCCAGAGCTCTCGCACGAGCCAGGGCTTGAAGCCCTCGGCGGCGAGCTCGGGA
>CAYGXT010000374.1:0-3708 GCA_964353695.1 uncultured Myxococcaceae bacterium | reverse complement strand
GCAGCGCTCGCCGTGCCTCGCGGATCACGGTCTCCGCGATCTCGCTGCGGGGCAGATCGCGCCAGGCCTCGGCCCCGCTCCGTACGCAGGCCAGGCGGTGGCCGGCGCCAGGCCCGCGAACCGCAGGAAGCTGGCCGTGGATGCGGTCGACCTGGAAGATCCACTGCGTCTCGCAGCCGAGAAGACCCAGAAACGGCGGACCTCCCGGATCTCGGTCGAGCCAGAGCGTGACGGAGACGATCGGTGTCGCGCGCTCGAGCGCTGGATCGAGCGCTACACTCGGCACGGCGAGACGGCGCGCTGCCGCCGGCGGCAGCGCAAGGATCACGGCCTCGGCCTCGAACCGCTCGCCAGCGGCACGCACGCCTCTGGCACGCCCGTCCTCGATCTCGACCGCATCGACCATCGTGCGCGTACGCAGCACGCCACCATGGGCCTCGAGATACTTGCGGCCCGGCTCCACGTAGAGCTCCGAAAGCGGAACGGCCGGGAGCAGAAAACGGCTGCCCTCGCGCGAAGCGAGCAGCGCACGGCCCACGACCGCCGCGAGCAGGCGCGCGCTCGCCTGTTCGGGGTCGGCATTGAGCGTGGCCCAGATGATTGGATCCCAGAGAGCCCGGCGTGCGCGCGGCGACTGCCCGAGCGCGGCCAGTGCCGCTGCAACCGTGGCATCGGGCCTCGCGGCGCGGCCATGGCGCAGTACGAGACGCTGACCTGCCGCGAGTGCCGAAAGCCGCTCGCGCAGCGAGAGATGGCGATAGCGAAGCAGGCCCGCTGCAAAATGAAATGGCGCCGGCAGCCTCGGCGCATCGATCGCCGCGGTGCGTGCCGCGGGGTCGGGTAGGCCGGGATCGCAGAGCGGGATCCGAAGCTCGCTCTCGAAGAGCGAGCCCCGCGTTCCGATGCGCGCGAGCAGTCCCAGGAACTCGTCGTAGCAGCCCATGAGTGCGTGCTGCCCGTTGTCGACGGCATCGCCGCTCTGGCGATCGACGAAGGAGCGCGCGCGGCCACCGGCAGCCCCAGCCGACTCGAGCAGCAGCACCTCGCGCCCGGCAGCGGCGAGCGCCGTTGCGGCCGCCATCCCGGCCACGCCAGCTCCGACGACGATGACGCGGCTCACGCCGCTGCTCCGACGCCGAGCCAGGCGCCCGCCGCGATGGCCAGCCGCCGCGGCTTCGAGAGACGGATCGGCGCCTCGAGGCAGGGAAAGCCGCGGCGGTGGAGCTCACCCAACAGCGTGCGGTAGATCGCGCCCATGGCCTGCGCCGCGCGCAGGCGACGACGGTCCTCGGCCGGCAGCAGTTGCGTCGCGCGCTCGAAGTGGATGCGCGCGCGCTCGGCCTGGAAAGCGAGCAGGAGCCGGAGCTCCTCGCTGGGCTCGCGCGCGAGTACGGACTCCTTTGTCACGCCGAAGCGCTCGAGATCCTCGCGCGGCAGGTAGATGCGCCCATCCGAAGCATCGGCACCGACGTCGCGCAGCACATTCGTAAGCTGCACCGCAATGCCCAGGGTCTCCGCGTAAGCGTAGGCACCAGGGCTGCGGCAGCCGAGCAGCCTCACCACCAGCAGGCCCACCGTCGAGGCAACGCGGTAGCAGTAGAGGCGGAGGTCCTCGAAGCGTTCGATCGTCTCGCCGCGAAGGTCCGATTCCACCCCGTGCAGCAGCTCGAAGAAGATCTCCTGCGGCAGACGGAAGCGGTGTACCGCGTCACCGAGGGCGATGCCGACGGGATGCTCCGACTTGCCCAGATAGGCCGCGCTCAGCTCGTCACGCCAGCGTGCGATCAGCAGATTTCGATCCTCGCGGACCTCCGGGTCGTCGGCGATGTCGTCCGCCAGACGGCAGAAGGCATAGACCGCGTGGAGCGCACGCCTTCGCTCGGCCGGCAGCATCCAGAACGCCGCCGCGAAGCTGGAGCCGCTGCTGCGTACGATGCGGGCACAGTGGTCGTAGGCAGTCGCAAGCCTAGGCTCCACGCAGGGCCTCCACCGCGCGCAACGTGCGACGCTGCACCGCCGCGTCGAGCAGGCCGCCCAGCAGCACGCGCAGCCGGTCGCGCCTGCCTAGCCGGGGCGGGTTGGCCTGCACCGCCCAGCCGGCGCGCGCGAGGCAATCGCAGGCCGCCAGCCCGCCGCGCCGGAACAGCGCCACCTCGAGGCGCAGCCTTCCCCGCACCTGCGCCACCAGCTCGGCCCCTGCCTCGAGCAGTGCACGGGCCCGCGCCGTCTCGAAGCCAAGCAGGCTGCGAAGCGCCGGAGAGTCCTCGCCGGCCAGTAGCGACTCCTGAGTGACACCGAATCGTGTCATATCTTCCAGCGGCAGGTAGATACGGCCGCGGCGCGCGTCACTCGCCACGTCCTGCCAGTGGTTCACGAGCTGGAGGCCCGTACAGATGGCGCTGGAGGCCGACGCGAGCCGCAGATCGTGCTGGCCGAAGAGACGCAGCACCAGATCGCCCACGGGATCCGCCGAGTCGCGGCAGTAGCCGAGGAGATCCTCGAAGCTCTCGTAGCGCGTCTGCACCAGATCGCGGCGGAAGGCCCGAAAAAGCGAGCGGAAGGGAGCGAGCGGAAGGCCGAGCGTCCGCACGGCCCCTCCGGCCGCGCGCTGCGCGAAGTGCGGAGCGTCGCCGCCGGCGGCCGCCGACTCGAGGCCGCTCTCCCACGCGTCGAGAGCCGCAAGGCGCACATCACGCTCGGCCGCCGAGATGGGCCCGGCGGGTGCGCCGGCCTCCCCCTCGTCCGCGAGATCATCCGCCACACGCACGACCGCGTAGAGGGCCGCGAGCCAGCGCCGCTTCGAGCGTGGCAGCAGCCGTGAGCCGATGGCGAAGTTCTCGTAGTGCGAGCGCGCGAGCGCTTCACAGGCGCGCAGGTCCGCTTCGCTGCGCTCGAGTGTGCTCAACGACTGGCCATCTTCGCGTGGTCGCGCAGCCAGAGACCGAGAGCCGAGAGCGCGAAATACTGCGGATAGCCGTGGTAGCGCAAATAGAAATGGCCCGGAAAGCCAGTCCCCGTCCACTCGCGCTCACTCCACGTCCCATCGGTAAGCTGCTTCGCGACGAGATGATCGACCGCACGGCGCGCGGCCTGGCTCTCGCCACGGCCGGCCGCCACGAGCCCCATCAGCGCCCACGCGGTCTGCGAGACCGAAGACGGGCCTTGCCCGCGCGTCTCAGGCTCTTCGTAGCTACCGGGCGACTCGCCGAAGCCGCCGTCCGGGTTCTGGTGCGCTTCCAGCCAGTCGGCGCCACGACACACTCGCGTGTCGGATGCGCCGCAGCCCAGCTTTTCGAGGCCTGTCAGCACCGACCAGGTGCCGTAGATGTGGTTCACACCCCAGCGGCCCCACCAGGAGCCGTCGGGCTCCTGGCGCTCGGTGACGAAGCGCAGTGCCCGCTCCGCTTGCACGGAGGCGAGCGTGTACCCGAAGTGGCCGAGGATCTCGAGGGCACGGCCCGTCAGGTCGGCCGTCGGCGCATCGAGCATGGCCTTCATGTCGGCGAAGGGGATCTCGTTCCAGATCTGCCGCACGTTGTCGACATCGAAGGCGCCCCAGCCACCGCTTGCGCTCTGCATGTTGAGCACCCAGCGCAGGCCACGCTGGATCGACGCCTGCTTGCGCTTCTCGTCGGGAAGCACGAGGCGATCGAGCAGCGTGCAGATCGCAACGCTGTCGTCGACGTCGGGGTAGTGGACGTTCTCGTA
>CAYGXT010000373.1:0-3720 GCA_964353695.1 uncultured Myxococcaceae bacterium | reverse complement strand
GAACCTCAGGTTGAACAGCTCGGCGCGGGCGTCCTTCAGCTTCTCGAGGAGCTCAGGTCGACAAAACTGACAATAAAGTCAGCAGCCAAAGATAGCGTCAGACGAGAGGTCGACCAGGTGCCCCACGGGGAAGAAGACGGCCGATTCGCGTTCCCAGGCGTAGCTTCGTACCGGGCGGGCGGATTTCGAGCTCGGCGACGCCCGGCGGCAGCAGCAGCACCAAAGTCGAGCCGAACTCGAAGCGGCCCCATTCCTCGCCCTTGGCGTAGCGCACGCCGGAAGCGCCGTAGCGCCTCTCTCCGCGTGTGCCGCCGACCTGATTCGTCGTGAGGTCGTCGAAGCCGACGCGCACCTTCCCCACCATCGTTGCACCGACGGCCACGATGCAGAGCATTCCAGCGCCAGGCGGATCCAGCGCGAAGAAGGCGCAGATCCGCTCGTTCTCCGCGAAGAGCCCGTCCACGCCTTCGAGGCCGACGCGGTTTACGGGCCAAAGGCTGCCCGGCAGATGCCGCGCCGACTCGACCCGCACGGCGCAGGGAGCGTGGAAGCGGTGGTAGTCGCGCGGCGAGAGGTAGAAGGTCGAGAACAGGCCGCCCTCGAAAGCGGCGGCATCGTCGCCGTCGCCGAGCAGCGCAGCCAGGGAGTAGGGCCGTCCCTTCAGCTGGAGCAGCGTGCCCTGGGTGATCCACCCCGCTTCGCCCCAGCGACCGTCGCAGGGTGCCACGATCGCATCCTGTGCAGGATCGACGGCGCGGGCTCCTTCCGTCAGTGCGCGCGTGAAGAAGTCTTGCAGCGAGGCGAAGGAGCCGAGCGGATCGCGCACCTCGGTGAAGTCGACGCCGACAGCCCGGCCGAAAGCACGGCAGGCGGGCCCGCGCAGGCTCGCCGGCAGACGCAGCGCGGCCATGCGGCCCGCGGCCCGCGAGATCGCGTTCCGAGGCAACAAGCGCAAGCCCGAGATCGCGAGGCGTCGGGAGAGTGCGCCGGCCATGAGGATCTCCGAGGAGAGCAGGGCGCGCAGCGTAGCCTACCGCGACGCGGGCGCAGATTTATCTCCACAGCCTTGAGGGTGTGATAGAAGGATCTCAGTGCAGCGAAGCGAGGGGGTAAGGGTGCGGGGAAAGGCCATTGCGTTCGTTGCTGCCTTCGTCGGACTTCTCGCGCCCAGCGTCTCGCGCGCCGACGGCTTCGACTGGGCACCCTTCGAGCAGGAGAACATGATCCGTGTCCTCACGCACGACGAGGATGGCGAGCTGCGCGACACGAAGGTCTGGGTCGTGGTGCTGGACGGCTCGGGCTACGTGCGTACCAACGCCTCGCGTTGGCTCGAGAACATCCAGCGCAATCCCGAGGTGCAGGTGCAGGTGCGGGGCTACGACTACCTGATGCGAGCCGAAGAGGTGAGGGCCTCGACCCTGAAGGAGGGCGTCGAGGGCGCCTACAAGAAGAAATACGGTCTCCTGCAGCGCACGATGAGTCTGTTCCGCTTCCGCGAGCCAACGGTGCTGCGCCTCGTGCCGCGAGGCAGCGCCTTGCCCGGCTCCCGCTGAACGAAGCTTCGAGGCGGCTCTGGCGCTTCCGCCCGAGGCAGGAGTGGCGGGCCCCCTGACGGCGCTCCCGACGCCCTCCTGATCCCAGGGAGCTGGACCCCGATCTGAGGCTTCCTATGAGTCCGAATGACCCATAGGACAGCGGACAGGCTTGTGATCGCAGGAGACAACGCGGCAGCGATCCTGCAATCTTCCGGCGGCGGACCGTGACGGTCCGAGAGGGGGATCGCGTGACGGCGTCGTCTCTAGCTCCGGCGCGGGTCGAGTACGACATGGCGGTCGTACGCGGCTTCGCGCTCTCGGCCCTCGTCTGGGGCCTCGTGGGCATGTTGGTCGGGCTGCTTGCGGCCCTCGATCTGGTCTGGCCCGAGCTGAACCAGGGGCCGTTCCACTTCGGGCGCATCCGCCCGATCCACACCAACGCCGTGATCTTCGGCTTCACGCTGGGCGTGGTATTCGCTGGCAGCTATTTCGCTGTGCAGCGCCTGTGTCGCGTGCGGCTCTTCTCGGACACGCTCTCGCGCATC
The DNA here is from genome assembly GCA_964353695.1 of uncultured Myxococcaceae bacterium. Classification (GTDB taxonomy): domain Bacteria; phylum Myxococcota_A; class UBA9160; order UBA9160; family UBA9160; genus MYXO. The sequence continues at coordinate 1,640 of CAYGXT010000373.1, read as the reverse complement.
CACCTCTGGCTCTGGAATGGAATCATCGTCGCCGCGGCCGTAACCCTGCTGCTCGGCAAGACCACGGCGAAGGAATATGCCGAGCTCGAGTGGCCCCTCGACATCGCCGTCGTGGTGATGTGGGTGATCTACGGAGTGAACTTCTTCGGGACGATCGCGAAGCGGCGCGTGAAGCCCATGTACGTGGCGCTCTGGTTCTGGATGTCGACGATCCTCACGGTGGCGATGCTCTACATCTTCAACAATCTCGAGTTCCCGGTGAGCGCCTTCAAGTCCTACTCGCTCTATTCGGGCGTGCACGACGCGAACATCCAATGGTGGTACGGGCACAATGCCGTGGGCTTCGTGCTGACGGTTCCGATCCTCGGTCTCATGTACTATTTCCTTCCGAAGCAGGCCGGGCGCCCGATCTACTCGCATCGGCTCTCGATCCTGCATTTCTGGTCGCTCATCTTCATCTACGTCTGGGCGGGCCCCCACCACCTGATCTATTCGCCGCTCCCGGACTGGGCGCAGACCCTGGGTACGACATTCTCGATCATGCTGATCCTCCCCTCCTGGGGCGGCATGCTGAACGGCTTCCTCACGCTGGGCGGCGCCTGGGACAAGGTGCGCACCGATCCGCTGCTCAAGATGTTCGTGGTGGGGCTCACCTTCTACGGCATGAGCACATTCGAGGGGCCGATGATGGCCATCAAGACCGTGAACTCGCTATCACATTTCACGAACTGGACCATCGGTCACGTACACTCCGGCGCGCTGGGCTGGGTGGCGCTCACGTGCTTCGCGACACTCTACTACCTGATCCCGCGGCTCTGGCATACGACGCTGTGGAGCGTGCGGCTGGCCGAGGCGCACTTCTGGACCGCGACGCTCGGCATCGTGCTCTACGTGACGCCCATGTGGATCAGTGGCGTGACTCAGGGGCTGATGTGGCGCGCCGTCAACCCCGACGGGAGCCTTGCCTATACCTTCATCGAGACGGTGGGCGCGATCCGGATCTACGACATGATCCGCGTCGCGGGCGGGGTCCTCTTCGTGTCCGGGGTGGTGTTGATGTTCATCAACGTGATCCGAACGATCCGGCAGGGAAGCCCGGAGATCCCTGCGGAGCGCGCGCGGATCGTGCCGGGCGCAGCGCCGGCGGCGGCGGGGCGCTGAGATGGCGTGGGAATGGCATCGAGAACTCGAGGCGCGGCAGATCACGCTGGCCGTGCTGGCCTTCCTGGTGGTCACCATCGGCGGACTCGTGCTGCTGATCCCGCCCTACTTCCTGCAGAGCACGATCACGCCGATCCCCGGCGTGAAGCCCTACACGGCGCTGGAGCAGGAGGGCCGCGATCTCTACCTGCGGGAGGGCTGTTACACCTGCCACAGCCAGCAGGTGCGGCCGTTCAAGACGGAGACCGATCGCTACGGGGCCTACTCGCTCGCGGGCGAGTCGATCTACGACCGGCCGTTCCAGTTCGGGTCGCGTCGCACGGGGCCGGATCTTGCGCGCGTGGGCGGTAAGTATGCGAACTCCTGGCATTGGATCCACTTTCGGAATCCGCGGGAGATCGAGCCGCGCTCCAACATGCCGGCCTTCGCCTTCCTGCAGGAGGCGGCCCTCGACACGTCCCTCACACGTCGCAAGCTCG
>CAYGXT010000372.1:0-3721 GCA_964353695.1 uncultured Myxococcaceae bacterium | reverse complement strand
CCCAGACCTGTGCCTTGATCGCTGCAGCGTGCGGACCGCGAGGATCGGAATGGGCGTGCAACCAGGCATCCGCGCGCAGGGCGTCCGAGACCGCGCGGATGTCGACCGTACCCCACTCGACGGCCACGGCGCCGACCTCCATGCCGGGCAGCCATCTGTCGATCGCGTCGAGAAGATCGCCGGTCACGTCGGAGGAGACCGAGTTGCCCATGCTCGGCACCCGATGCTCTCCGAACCACGCCTCGAGCCGCGCCCGCCCCGATTCGTCGGGGCGACTTGCGATCAACTCGCCGCGACCAAACGGGCCGAGACCGGTATGTAGATCGAGCACCCCGACGCGTCGCGCTCCGGAGAGAGCCGTGGCGACGATCGCGCCCAGTGTGCGCTGCGACCAAACCGGCTGCGTGCCGCCGAAGAAGATTCCCTTCGGATGGCGGTACTGCCCCGAACTCACAGCCGCCTGCAACCGGTCGAAACCAGCCTCCGCGGCAAAGGTCAGCATCGCCCCCGCGCTCGTTCGCTGCGTCTCCTCGTCCCAGCGTTCGGGCACCAACACGTCCGCGAGTCGGTCGTAGCCTTGGTTGACGGGGAGGCCCACTGCGAAGTCGATGCAGTTGCGATTGAGATCGACGTTGTCTTCGTTGACCCTGCGGATCCAGGCGAACCCGTACGGATTGATGGCGTGCACGAACACGACCGCCAGATCGTCGGGCAGCGGCGGTGGGCTGGCGAGCCAACCCTGCTGACAGGCCGAGCCTGCGAAGCCCTCTACGCCGTGCGTGCCCGACATCACCAGCAGCCGCGCCGGCGCGTCGGGTCGACCCAATACCGCGACATCCGTCGCGAGTGCTTCGCCGGCCGGGCCACGGAGCGGGTGGTCGTGATGTTCGACACGAGCACCCGCGGCGTTGGCGAGATCCAGAAATCGAGCACGGGCCTCGGAATAGTCGGCGGCGAGGCGCATGCCCGGCAACTCTTTCAGCCGGCCAGCAGCGCCCGGATGCTTCCGATGAGCGCGCCAAGCACGAGCACCGTGCTGGCAAGGCTCGAGATCAGGAAGCCCGGACCGCGGCGTGCGGGGTCCTTCACGTAGCCGATGGCGTAAAGGACGCGGCCGGCCACGAAGACGAGGCCGAGGATGGCGGCCAGGCCCTCGTTCACGAACTGCGCGAAGAGGAAGAGCGCCGGGAAGAACACTACGAGCTGCTCGACCGTATTCTGCTGCACCCGGAAGTGGCGCTCGAAGATCGGATCCCCGGTGACGGCCGGCGCCTCCACTTTGTAACGCACGCGGGCGCGTCCGACGCTGATGACGATCCCCATATAGACGAGCAGCGCGAGGCTCGCGACGAGCGCAACCGAGGCCATGGCATCTCCTCCTGAGCCCGCAAGGGCGCGCGCCGGAGCTGGCCGCGCCCGCCGTTCGGGCCCCAATGCTGCAAGTCAAGCACGCCGGGGGAGTCGGAGGCAACAAAAAGTGCTCTTTGCACTGATTCCGGATCCCCGGGGCCCTCGGAGCTGGCGCCGTAGCCCACCTCGCACAGATCCGTCGCGCGGGTACCTTCGCCCGCGTGACGCAGCCGGCGAGTGTGCAAGAAATCTTCGACGCGGTGCGCGAGTCCTGCTCGCGCGGCATCTGGTCGAGCGGCGTCGAGCTGGTCCGGGCGGGCGCGGTCTCGGGAGAGGCCGATGTGGGCGCGGAGCTGACGCTCCGCGTCTCGACCCGAGGCGGGCTCGTCGCGCCAACGGTGACGCTCTACCCCGCCGACTCCGAGTGGGCCTGCGACTGCGCCAGCCCCGAGGATCCCTGCGTCCACGTGGCAGCGGCTGTGATCGCGCTGAAACGCGCACGCGAGAGCGGAGCCGCCCTGCCCTCGGCCCGGGGCACGCCCGGCCGCATCGGCTACCGGCTCTCACGCGAGGGCGGCGCCCTCTGCCTCGAGCGCGTGGTGGTGCAGGGGGAGAAGGAGACGCTGCTGCCGGCGACGCTCGCGGCCGTGGCCTCGGGTCGCGCCGCGGGGCCGAGCTTTCTCGCGAGCGAGGCGGACGTGGAGATCGAGCTTGCCCTCGGCTCGAGGCTTCGCGGCGCCATCGAAACGCCGGCAATGGCGCGGGTGCTCGCGTCGTTGGCGACAGCCGGCGATCTTCGCCTGGGCGGTGTGCCCGTGCACGCGAGTGCCGAGCGCGTGCTCCCGTTGGGCAGGCTCGAGGATCAGGGCGACGGCTTCCGGCTCTCGGTCGTGCGCGATCCGCGCATCACCGAGGCATTCTCGAATGGCGCAATGCTGCTCGGGGACGAGCTTCGCGCCGTCGGCGAGAGCGGCCTCACGGGGCGCGAGCTCGCGGAGCTGCCCCGAGGCCTGTATTTCGGAGTAGACGATGTACCGCGCCTGGTGGCGGAGGTTCTGCCATCCCTCGAGCGTCGGATTCCGGTCGAGATCCGAAGCCAGCGGTTGCCCCGGCGTGCTGCGGAACCGCCGCGCATCCTGCTCGACGTACAACGCGAGGCAGACGCGCTACTGGTGCTGGCCACCCTCGTGTATGGCCAACCGCCGATCGCACGTGTAGACGGCGGGCGTCTGGTGCATCTCGGTGGTGCGCTTCCGCTACGCGATGAGGTGGCAGAGGGCCGGCTTGTGCGTGAGCTCGCGGCCGAGCTCGAACTCGTGCCTGGCTACCGCACCGAGCTGAGCGGCACCGAGGCTCTGCGCTTCGCACGGCGCCTCGAACGCTTCCGCGGCGAGCTTCGAGGACGCGGGCACGAGGGCTTCTTCGAAGCGCCGCCGCTCGAGCCCCGTTTCAGCGTGACGCAGGACGGCTTCGACCTGCGCTTCGAGCCAGGCGGAGGCGCGAACGAGACGGGCCAGCGGCCGGGCGGAGGCAGTGGCGGCGCGAGCGTCGGCGCCGAGGCGGTGATCCGCGCCTGGCGCGCGGGCGAGCCGCTGGTCGCGCTCTCGGGAGCGGGCTTCGCGCCGCTTCCGCTTGATTGGCTCACGCGCTTCGGCGCGCGCATCGTGGAGCTGCTGGCGGCGCGTGACGCGCAGGGCCGGCTCCCGCGCGCGGCCCTGCCCGACCTCGCTCGCCTCTGCGACGCCCTCGGCGAGCCGCGTCCTCCGGCCTTCGAGGGGCTGCGCGCGCTGGTGGACGGCTTCGACGGCATCCCTGCCGCCGCCCTACCCGAAGGTCTCGAGGCCACACTTCGTGGCTACCAGCGCCGCGGAGTCGATTGGCTCTGCTTCCTGCGCGAGGCCGGGCTCGGCGCTCTCCTCGCCGACGACATGGGCCTGGGCAAGACGCTGCAGGCCCTGTGCGCGATCCGGGGCCGCACGCTGGTCGTAGCGCCCACGAGCGTGCTCCACGGCTGGGAACAGGAGACGAGGCGCTTCCGGCCGGACCTTCGCGTCTGCCGGTATCACGGCCCGAAACGCGCACTCGATCCCGAAGCCGACGTCACGCTCACGACCTACGCAATTCTGCGTCTCGACAGCGTGCCGCTCGCGAAAGAGCGCTGGGATACGCTCGTCTTCGACGAGGCGCAGAACGTGAAGAACCCCGACAGCCAGGTGGCGCGGGCCGCGCTCTCGCTCGACGCGGACTTCCGGATGGCGCTCACCGGTACACCCGTCGAGAACCGGCTCGAGGAGCTCTGGAGCGAGCTCCACTTGCTGAACCGCGGGCTTCTCGGGTCGCGCGAGGAGTTCGAAGCCCGCGTGGCAAGGCC
>CAYGXT010000371.1:0-3729 GCA_964353695.1 uncultured Myxococcaceae bacterium | reverse complement strand
ACGCTGCCGAGCCTGTCGCGCGTGCAGCCTTCCGCAGGCCGCGCCGGCGAGCTCGGCCGCGGAGTGCGTCGCACGGCGCCAGGCTCGCTGCTCTCTGGGCTGCGGCTGCCGCCGGGCCGGCTGCGCTCCGTCGAGGAGCGGCGCGAGCGGACGCGACAGTTCCGGAACTTCCTCGAGACGCTCGACACGAGCGTTCCGCGCGGGTTCGATGTGCACGTGCTGATCGCGCGCGACGGCACCCACTCGTCGGCCATCGTGCAGAGCTGGCTCGCCGGCCGGCCGCGCTTCCAGGCGCATCCGATCGCACCACGCGCCGCGTTCGCCGATCTGCTCGAGCGCTGGGTCGCGGTACTCAGCAAACGCCAGCGAGGGGAAGATCCGGACGCGCTGCGTCGCCCGCTGGCGGCGGCCATCGAGCGCCACGAGGCCGAGTGCGGCGACTCGCACGCGCCCTTCGTCTGGGTGAAGCCCTCGCGCGAGATCGAGAGGCTCGTGATGGGCGCCTGAGGAGCTGGCCGGCCCGCTCAAGACCTGACCGAGGCCCTCCGATCAGATTCGGGCGGAGGTGTACACGGCATGAACACGGTCTGGATCGTCGCGGGCGGACTGTTCCTTTTTGCGCTCTGGATGTTCGAGGTCGATCCGCGCTGGATCGTCGCTGGATTGGTCGCGCTGCTCGCTTGGACCTTCAACTCGATCGTGAGTGCGAAGAACCACGTGGACAGCACCTTTGCGACCGTCGGCGTCATGCTGAAGAAGCGCTACGACCTGATCCCCGGGCTCGTTGCGAGCGTGCAGCAGTACGTGGAGCACGAGACGCGCGTGCTCGAAGACGTGACCCGGCTGCGCTCCGAGGCCATGTCTGCCCGACTGTCGCCACAGCAGGCCGTCGCGGTAGAGAACCAGATCGGGCGCGCCCTCTCACAGCTCGTTGCCACCGCCGAGAGCTACCCCGAGCTCAAGGCCAGCGAGAACTTCCAGCAGCTCCAGCGCTCCCTGAACGAGCTGGAGGAACAGCTCTCCGCCGCTCGCCGCACCTACAACGTCGCCGTGCAGAGCTACAACGACTCGTTGCACATGTTCCCCACGAATCTGCTTTCACGGTTGGCCGGCTTCGGAGCGCGGCCGTACTTCGAGATTCCCGCCGGTCACGATCAGCCGCGGGACGTAGCGGAGCAGTTCCGCGCCAGTCGCCGCGGCTGAACTCGGATCGCGAGTGCGCTCCGAGGAGGAGTTTCGTGCGTTCTTCCGGACGGAGCTCCTCCCCGAGCTGCGAAGCCTCGAGCGCCGGCGCAAGGAGGTCTGGAGACGGTTGAAGCGGGGCGACGTTCTGATCCTCGCGCTCGTCTGTCTCGTTGCCGCCGTGTACTTCCGGGATCCTCGCCCGCTTCTCGCGCCCGTGGTCTATGCGCTGCTGCGGATGGCGGGCCCGCTCGCGAGCCTGAGACGCGACTTCAAGCGCGAAATCGTGGGGCGCGTGATCCGCTTCTGCGATCCGAGCCTCGAGTACCGTCCGTCCACGGGGATGCCACCCGACGTCGTGCGGGCGAGCGCTCTCTTCGAGAACGAGTACTCGGAACAGACGGGTGAGGACTACGTGGAGGGGCGCCTGGGTGCGACCAAATTTCGCTTCTCCGAGCTGACGCTCTCGCATAAAGACGGCGGCAGGAGCAGGCAGAGTCGGACCGTCTTCCGCGGCCTCTTCTTCGTCGCAGACTTCAACAAATCCTTCCACGGGCGAACGATCCTGCTTCCCGACCGCGCCGAGCGCATCCTCGGCACGTTCGGTCGCGCACTGCAGCAGCTGTCGGGCGTTGCCGGCGGTCATGCGATCGAGCTCGAAGACAGCGAGTTCGAGCGCTACTTCGTGGTCTACGCCACGGACGAGGTCGAGGCGCGCTACATCCTCTCGCCGAGCCTGATGCAGCGGATCGTCCGTTTCCGCGAGAGCAGCGGGGCAGAGCTCCGGATCGCCTTCGTGAACGAGTGCGTCTACGTCGCCGTGCCGCTCAAACAGGACCTCTTCGCGTTGCGTGTTGGCACGAGCTTCGTGAACGAGGAGGCCGTGCGCGGCTGGATCGACCAGCTCCAGTTCGTGATGGGAATCGTGGAGGATTTGGATCTCGGCACGCGGATCTGGTCGAAGGGCGGCCCGACCCCCTCAGTCGCCTCACCGAACGCAAGCCGGACGAATCGGCTCCCCGGACAGGACTCGCTTCTGCCACATTCGGCCACACTCGCAGCGTCAGATCGCCTCACCCGGCCGAAATCACTCTGATCACCTCACGTCCGTAGGCGCAGCGGTGCGCGCAGAACCCAAGCGGGCTTCTAAGCCGATGGCACGGCCGATGCAAGCTCTCCCAGTGAGCGCTCAGGCCGCAACGCGGCGGAGGGAGGAGTGATGACTCAGAGCAAGAGTGAGAAGGGGGAGGTCCGGTCCGAGATCAAGAAGCTCGCGGACCTCGTGCAGAAGGAGATCGAGGACGGCGCGACCACGGTGGAAGAGATCCACAAGGCGATCGCGAGCCTGCCCCTCGACATCCTCGAGCGGCTGGACGTCTTTGAGGGCACGGTGAAGGGCGTTCGCAAGGTGCAGGACACCTCGATCGGCGCGATTTACGACGTAATTCGCAGGGTCAATCACGAGGTGGGGAACTACGCCAAGGAGCTCCTCGAAGGTCGTGTCGCGCACAAGCCAGCGCACAAGCCCGCGCACAAGCCTGCCCACCAGGCTTCGCACAAGACGGGCTGAGGAAGTCGGAGGGCGGCGTCGAGCTCGTACGTTCGAGGACGGGAGTCTCCATGAATGTCCACTACGAACGTCTCTCTGCACTCGACGCCGCATTCCTCGCGATCGAAGACGAGAACTCGCCGATGCACGTCGGCGCCGTGGCGATCTTCGAGGCGGGACTGCTCGCCCGGCCCGAAGGCGGCATCGACATCGAACGGATCCGCAGCTTCATCGAGTCGCTGCTAGTGCCGCGCTACAGACAGCGCATCGCGCGCATCCCAGTCAGCCGTCATCCCGTCTGGATTGACGACGCGCATTTCAACCTGCAATACCATGTGCGCCATCTGAGCCTGCCTGCGCCCGGCGACGAGCGGCAGCTCAAGCGTCTCGCGGGCCACGTCCTGTCGCTGCCGCTGGATCGCAGCAAGCCACTCTGGGAGCTTTGGATCGTCGAAGGGCTCGCCGGCCACCGTTTCGCCATTCTCACCAAGACGCACCACTGCATGATGGACGGCGTCGGCGGCGCCGACCTGATGATTGCCTCGATGAGAGCGTCTCCGAGCACGACTGCGCCGGGCGCCAGCCGCTGGCGTGCGCGTCCGGCGCCGAGCGGCCTCGAGCTCGCTCTGGGCGAGCTGCGCCGCGCCGTCGGTGGCGCGCTCGACGCTCTCGGAGCTGCTCAGCGCGCCGCCGCGCATCCACTCGACGCGGCCCGTTCGGCGCACGACGCGCTCATCGGCATCGGCGAGGCGCTCGGCGCCAGTCTTCACCGCGCGTCGCCGACACCGCTCAATCTCCCGATCGGTCCGCACCGCCGCTTCGACTGGCTGCGCTTCGACCTGGCCGAGGTGAAGGAGGTGAAAGAGCAGCTCGGCGGCACCGTGAACGACGTCGTGCTCGCTACCGTCGCGGGTGCGCTGCGGCGCTTTCTGCGCAAGCGTGGCGCACCCGATCGAGCTGGAAGCCGCTGGAGGTTGCGGTGGCGAATGCGCTCGCGC
>CAYGXT010000370.1:0-3742 GCA_964353695.1 uncultured Myxococcaceae bacterium | reverse complement strand
GTGCCGACGTCGGCAAGGCGACGATCCTGGGCTTCATCGGCGTCACGGGGCTGATGGTGCTGGTCACGCTGCTGCCCTACGCCGTGCTGCAACGGGCCGACATCGCCGGCATGCGTCAGCCGTCGATGGCGGGGGTGCTCGAGTCGGTGGTCGGCCCGTGGGGCGCAATCTTCGTCAGCGCGGGGCTCATCGTTTCGGTGCTCGGCGCGTACCTTGCCTGGGCGCTGATCTGCGCTGAAGTGATGTTCAACGCGGGCAAGTCGAAGGACATGCCCAAGGCATTCGCCAAGGTCAACAAGAACGACGTGCCGGTCGTGGCGATGTGGGTGACGAGCATCATCATCCAGCTCATCGTGATCTCGACCTACTGGTCGAACGACGCGTTCGCGCTGATGCTGAACCTGACCAGCGCGACGACGCTGATCCCGTACCTGTTCGTCGCCGCCTACGGCCTGATGATCGCCCAACGCGGCGAAACCTATGACGTACGGCCACAAGAGCGCCAGCGCGACCTGGTCCTGGCCTCGATCGCCGTGATCTACACGCTGTTCATGATCTACGCCGGCGGCCTGAAGTTCATCCTGCTGTCCGCGGTGGTCTTCGCGCCCGGCACGGTGCTGTACGTCATCGCGCGGCGCGAGCAGGGCAAGCCGATGTTCGACAGAACCTCGGATTGGGTCGTTTTCGGCATCATCGTGGCCGCCGCCGTCTACGGCGTCTATGGCATCGCGACCGGCGCCATTTCCATCTAATCGCTTACTAACGCAAAAGGAGCAGCTCATGGCAACCGCGAAAGGCAAGGCCAAGGCCAAGGCGAAGTCCGGCAAGGACGAAGTCAAGTTCGGCGTGCATTCCGAAGTCGGCCAACTGCGCAAGGTGATGGTCTGCTCGCCCGGCGTGGCGCACAGCCGCCTCACGCCCAGCAACTGCGACCAGCTGCTGTTCGACGACGTGCTGTGGGTCGAGAATGCCAAGCGCGACCACTTCGACTTCATCACCAAGATGCGCGACCGCGGGGTCGACGTCGTGGAAATGCACAACCTGCTGACGGAAACGCTGGCGGTTCCCGCAGGCAAGAAGTGGATCCTCGACAACCAAGTCGTGCCGAACCAGGTCGGTTTGGGCCTGGTGGACGAGATCAAGAGCTACCTCGGTGGACTGGACAATCGAAAGCTCGCGGAAACGCTGATCGGCGGCCTGTCGACCAACGACTTCCCGGAAACGCACGGTGGCGAGGCGCTCAAGATCGTCAAGGAAGCGGCTGGCGTCACCGAGTACCTGCTGCCTCCGCTGCCGAACACGCTGTACACGCGCGACACGACCTGCTGGATCTACGGCGGCGTGACGCTCAATCCGCTGTACTGGCCGGCCCGGCACGAGGAAACGATCGTCACGACGGCGATCTACAAGTTCCATCCGGACTTCGCCGGCAAGGTCAACGTCTGGTGGGGCGATCCGCTCGAGGACCACGGCCTGGCGACGCTGGAAGGCGGCGACGTGATGCCGATCGGCAAAGGCAATGTGCTGATCGGCTTGAGCGAACGCACCTCGCGCCAGGCGATCAGCCAGCTGGCGGCGGCGCTGTTCAAGAAGGGCGCAGCCGAGCGGGTGATCGTGGCCGCGATCCCGAAGATCCGCGCGGCGATGCACCTCGACACCGTATTCACCTTCGCCGATCGCGACTGCGTACTGCTCGCGCCGGACTTCATCAACCAGGTCCGCACCTTCTCGTATCGCCCGAGCAGTCATCCGAGCGGTGTCGAGCTGCACAAGGAAAAGAAGCCGTTCGTCGATGTGGTGGCCGAGTCGCTGGGCTTGAAGAAGCTGCGCGTGGTCGAAACCGGCGGCAGCGATTACCAGCGGGAGCGGACGCAGTGGGATAGCGGCGCCAACCTGGTTTGCGCGTCGCCCGGTGTGGTCTACGCCTACGATCGGAACACCTACACGAACACGCTGTTGCGCAAGGAAGGCATCGAGGTGATCACGATCGTCGGTGCGGAGCTGGGCCGCGGGCGCGGCGGAGGACACTGCATGACGTGCCCGATCATCCGCGATCCCGTGGATTTCTAATCACGCGGCACGAGTCGGGCTCCCGCAAGATCGAGGAACCTGCATGAAGAAGCGAGAGCGAGGAACCTGCATGAAGAAGCGAGCTGGAGCCGGGATGAACGGCGTGCGGGCTCTCGCGCTGCTCGGGCTGCTGGGCGCGTTGCTGGGCCAGCCGTCCTCCGCGAGCGCGCAGGCGAGCAACGAGGATTCCGCCGACGACGCGCAGTCGTTCCGCAACGACGTGCTGTACGGGATGCCGGGTCGCGAAGCGCCGTTCCCCGAATCGAACCTGCTCGCCACGGCCCCCGGCGCCGAGCAGCAGGCGCGGGTCCCCGTCTTCTCGTTCCGCGTGCTCGCGCCGCTCAACTACAACTCGAACGCCGAGGCGGCCCGCTCGGGCGGCACCCGCACGGCCGAGGGCAGCCCCGAGATGCGGCTCGGCTTCGCCAGCCAGATCCCCACCCTGCCGCTGCGCATCTCCACCAGCGTCGCCGTGGAGTGGGACCGCTTCGTCTCGTCGGATTCCGCCGGCTTCGACAAGATCCGCCCGCGCCTCGATCTGCAGTACGTGGATGCGGAGAACGACCAGGCCTTCTCGCCGTTCCTCGGCTTCAGTCCGAGGCTCGACTTCACGCCGACGTTCGAGGAGCACTTCGCGACCCGCTACGACCTGAATCTCGGCTTCAACAAGGCCTTCCACTTCCAGGAAGGATTCCAGCGCGTCCCGGCCTCGGGGAACTCGGCCAGCGCGACCGTGTGGTCGCTCGGCGGCACGATCATGGCACAGCGTCGCTTCCGCGATCCCTCCCCCTCCTCCACCGCGTTGACCATCATTCCATCGCTCTCCTATCGGATCTCGGAAGATTGGAGCTGCGTGCTGACAGCCGAGCTCACGCAGCGCTGGTTCGACCGCACCGCCGGACTCTCGCAGGACAACTTCACGTTCTTCCCCCTCGGCGCGGTCGAGTTCAACGTGCCGGTGCGCTGGCTCGGAGGCCCGGACATGGCGCGCTGGCTGGGCAGCCCGGCGCTCGAGTTCTTCGGAGGCGTCGAGCGCGAGTGGTCGAACGTCTCGAGCGCGGAGTTCACCCAGGTGACGGCCGGCTTCGCGCTGCGGGCGGGCTGGCGGTTCTAGGGTTCTAGGCAGCGCGCGCTCGCGCTGTATGCTGCCGCGCCGGGCGTCAGCGGGCGATGCCGGAAGTGTCGACCTGGAAGACCCCCTGGGTCTCGGTCATCACCTCGCCGAGTGCGGGGCCCTCGTTGCCTACGGTGTCGCAGAAGAGCGACTGGGCTCGGTTTCCGTTCTGGAAGCGGAAGGTGACGCTGCTGATGCCGCGATCCTCGTGGGGCGAACGGGTCCGGCTCACGGAGGCCACGGTGAGCCGCGTGCCGGCCGGGATCTCGCCCCGGAACGTGAGGCGGCAGCTCCCGACCGGATGCTCGAGCCCGGAGAGGATCTGTCCCATCGAGAAGTAGAGGGGCCCCTGCGCGGGAGCCTGCAGGGCCTGCTGCGCCACGAAGACGAGGCCGGCCCGCGCCAGACCGGCATCGAACCCCCCGGACGGCTCGGCGCCCTGCCCGGCCGCCGGGTGGAGCAGGGGGCCGAGGGCGAAGCCGAGGGCAAGGCCACGAGAACGCTTCGAGGACATGACGACTCCCTTCCTGCCCGCGCGACGCGGACGGCTAGCCGACC
>CAYGXT010000369.1:0-3755 GCA_964353695.1 uncultured Myxococcaceae bacterium | reverse complement strand
CCGAGGGGGCGTCTTCCGCCAACCCTCGGGCATTGCTGTCGAATCTGGAGCACGAGACCGGATTCGAACCCGCGACAACCACGTTGGCAACGTGGTGCTCTACCAACTGAGCTACTCGTGCCTGGAACCCTCAATATCGACAAGCCACCGCCGCCAGTCAAGGCAGGCGATCGCTTCGCACCCTGCGCCAGCCAGAGATCGGGGTGAAGCCGGAGGCGGGGCGACCCGCCCCGCCAACAGCTGGGCAACGTTAGAGCGGCACCGCCCCCGCCGGCAGCTCCGCCGGCTTCGGCCCACTCGGTGCGCTCGGCGCCCCATCCTGGATCGGCGGTGAGCCCGGGCCCGGCTGAGGCTGCGTGGCAGGATCCGGCGGCCGGCAGAAGAGGTTCGAGAGATCGAGCCCGACGCCGCCGGTGCTCAGGCTTGCTGCTCCGCTGCTCCCGATCGAGCCGCCGATCTGCGGCCGCACCACGACCGGAGAGCCGCCCCGGCAGGTCGCGCAGCCTTCCTGCAGCGCAGCCGCTACGGCCAGCCCTAAAAGGGCCGCTCCGCGCGCGGCAAGGCTCACAGCTTGCAGATCTTCTCGCGGCCTGCCGTCACGTTCTTCGTGGCATTCCGCGTGTCGAAGACGCGATGCGAGAGATTCACCACGCGCTCGTAGTCGATGCACGAGTGGTCCGTCACGATCACCGCGATGTCCGCCGAAGTGAGCGCGTCGTCGCTGAGATCGACACTCTTTAGCGTCGTACCCTCGAGATCGATCTCGGGGACGTGCGGGTCGTGATAGCGGACGTTGCCCCCCTTCGAGCGCAGCAGCTTGATCACGTCGAGGGCCGGCGACTCCCGCATATCCGAGACGTCGGGCTTGTAGGCCGCGCCGAGGATCAGGATATGCGATCCGTTCACCGGCAGGCGGTCCTCGTTCAGCAGGTCGCTCACGCGCTCCGCCACGTGATCCGGCATATGGCCGTTGATCTCCGTGGCGAGCTCGATGAAACGCGCGCTGAAGTTGAGCGACTTCATCTTCCACGAGAGATACGTGGGATCCACCGGGATGCAGTGGCCGCCCAGGCCCGGGCCCGGCAGGAACTTCATGAAGCCGTAGGGCTTCGTCGCCGCGGCCTCGATCACCTCCCAGACGTCGAGCCCGAGCTTGTGGCACATCAGCGCCACCTCGTTTGCAAGACCGATGTTGATGGCCCGGAAGGTATTCTCGAGCAGCTTCACCAGCTCGGCCGACTGCGAGCAGGAAACAGCCACCACCGTATCGAAGATCGGCTGGTAGGCCTTCACCGCGAGCTCGGTACACAGAGGTGTCTCGCCTCCCACCACCTTCGGCACGCTTCGCACCTTGAACTTCTTGTTGGCCGGATCGATGCGTTCGGGCGCGAAGGCCACCGCGAAATCAGTGCCGCACTTCAGACCCGACTGCTCGAGGATCGGCACGAAGAGCTCGTGGGTCGTGCCCGGGTAGGTCGTCGAGCCCAGGATCACCAGCTGCCCGCCGCGCAGCCGCTTGCGAATCTCCTCGACGGAGCGGGCGATGAAGGACATGTCCGGGTCCTTGGTCTTGGTCAGCGGCGTCGGCACGCAGACGTTGATCACGTCCATCTGCGAGAGCCGGCCAAAATCGGTGGTGGCGTCGAAGCGGCCCTTCGCGCGCACCTCGGCGATCTCCGCGGCGGGCACGTCCTCGATGTAGGAACGGCTCTCCTGCAGCAGCCGCACCTTCTCGTTGTCGAGCTCGAAGCCCGTGACCCGGAAGCCCTCCTTCGCAAACTCGATCGCAAGGGGAAGCCCCACGTAGCCGAGTCCGACGATTCCGATCTGGGCTTCGCGACCGTCGATCTTCTGCCCGAGCTCCTGAAGCCGACTCATTTTCCAGAACCCTCCTCGACGCCGCCGGAGCGATTCGCCCCGAAGTAGGCGGAAAAATAGTCGTACCCTGACCAGATCGTGAGCGCCGTCGCGGCTGCCAGGAGCAAGAGCCCGATCGCATGGGCCGGCAGGCCGAGGGTCGGGTCCGGGAACAGCAACGCCCCGATCGCCACGTTCTGGGTCAAGGTCTTGGCCTTTCCGAGGTTTGAAGCCGCCATGATCTGCCCCTGGGCCGAGGCCAGGCCACGAAGACCCGTGACCGCGAGCTCCCTGCCGATGATCACCACCACCATCCAGGTGGCCCAGGCCGGGATCCGCGCCATCGAGAGCAGCACGATCAGGGCCGTCGCCACGAGCAGCTTATCGGCCAGCGGATCCAGGAGCTTTCCAATTCTTGTGACCTGCTGCCCCCGGCGGGCGAGCCAGCCGTCCACGAGATCGCTGACGGCCGCCACGATGAAGATCCAGGCCGTGACCTGGCTCCCAAAGCGCCCCGCGAAGAGGGGCAGCAGAAGCAGGACCGGAACGACCCCGATTCGGAGGACGGTAATTGTGTTGGGGAGGTTCCAGAAGCGTTCTGCACGGGCAAGAGAAGGCAGGGCGGCAGCTCCCTCATTGCAGGAGGTCACCATGATACTTTCGATAGTAGGCCATCACCCGCCGCACGTACTGCTGGGTCTCCGAGTAGGGAGGGATGCCGCCGTAGCGGTCTACCGCCTCGGGCCCTGCGTTGTAGGCGGCCACTGCCCAGACAGGGTCGCCGAAGCGGTCGAGGAGCTGCCGCAGGTAGCGGACGCCTGCCCCGACGTTGGCCCGGGGCTCGAAGGGGTCGGCCACCCCGAGCATGTCCGCCGTGGCGGGCATGAGCTGCATCAGGCCCTGGGCGCCCGCGCTGGAGACCGCCTGCGGATCGAAGCGTGACTCGGCGGCGATCACGGCCTTTACCAATGCCGCCGGCACGCCGTTGCTTCGGGCCAGCTCGGCAATCAGGAGGTCGTAGCCCTCTCCAAGAGCTGGGATGCGGCTCGCCTCCGGCCAGGAACGCGGAGAGGCGTAATAATTGAGCCGGACCCGGTTCGTCGGCAGGCTCACCTTGCGAAAACGGGGGTCGGCCGGCGCGTCCGTGAAGTGCACGCTGCCGTTCTCATCCACGTAGCGGTAAAGATTGTCCGCCGCTGCCGGTCCGGCCAGGCCCATCAGGAGCGCGACCCCGGCGAGCGCGCGGCACGCCCTGACGGTGCGTCCCCCCATCGCTCCCCCCCAAGCTGGCGCGCGACGCCCCAGCCCATAGACTGGAGAAGCAGGCGCCGATGGGCTCATCGGTGCCGCGAGAGAAGATCCTTAGGGCCGCGGGGCAGACCCTGGAACGACGAGATTTCGACTTCCTCGTGATCGGTTCCGGCATCGCAGGCCTCTTCTTCGCCCTGCGCGTGGCCGATGCCGGACGCGTGGCGGTGGTCACCAAGAAACGTGCCGCCGACTCGGCCACGAACTGGGCGCAGGGCGGCATCGCCGCCGTTCTCGCAAGCGAAGACTCCTTCGAGGACCACGTGCACGACACGCTGGTGGCGGGCGCAGGTCTGTGCGACGAGAGCGTCGTACGCTTCGTGATCGAGCGCGGCCCGGCGATGATCGAGGCGCTGGTCAAGCTCGGCGTCGAATTCGACCGGGTCGAGGGCGCGTCGGCCGACGGGCTCGAGGGTTTCGATCTCGGCCGCGAGGGTGGCCACACCAAGCGCAGGATCCTGCACCACCGTGACGCCACGGGCCGAGCCATCGAGAGCGTGCTGCTGGCGCAGGCGGCGGCACATCCGGGCATCGAGCTCTTCGAGGACCACTGCGCGGTGGACCTGCTGACGGCACGCAAGGCCGGGCTC
>CAYGXT010000368.1:0-3756 GCA_964353695.1 uncultured Myxococcaceae bacterium | reverse complement strand
GGTCGTGAAGACGATCGCGTTCGGGCCGAGGGTCGCCTGCCAGGCGTGGTACTGGGAACCCCGCGACCCTGCCCGGTAGTCCTGCGCCGTCGAGAGCATGAAGTCCGACGTGCGGTAGGTGTAGGTATGCACCTCGCTCAGGCTCTCCATGGACGCCATGCGGGCCAGACCCGCGGCGATCGCCTGCCCGAAGGGCACATTGGACACGTAGTCCTTGAAGGCCAGGAACGGCTCGAAGTTGGTGGCATCCCAGAGCGAGTAACCGTCGAGTGTTGCGATCGTAAGGGGAATGATCTGCCAGGCGGTGTAGCCGCCCATCCCCCACCAGAGCGGCAGATTCGCCGGATCGGTGAACGAGTAGCCGTAAGGGCCGGCGGGGGGCGGCGCCGTATAATCGAAGGGCGCGAGCTCGTCGAAGAGCAGGCTCATGCGCTGCCGATCGACGGAGGGGGCGCGACTCACGGCGATGCGCCGGATCGCCTCGGGCATCCGGTAGCGCTTCGCGCGCGCGAGCAGTGTCGCTCCGGGCTCGCCGTAGTTGTCCCAACCCTCCGTCGAGTCGTCGAAGAGGAGCTTCGCAGTGCCGAAGGTGTCCTGGTGGACGGACTTCGTCTTGTCCTTCTTGTAGGAGCGGCCGTGCGTTGCGCCGAAGTTCCCGCGGAAGAGATGGCTCGCGATGTCGAAGAGCACGAGATCGAGGGCCCCGGCCGCTCGCGTGCGGATGCCCTCATCGTTCGCATACTCGACGAGGGTGAGCAGCGGCGTCACGTTCTTCTGGTAGTAGACGTCCGAATGCCATTCGCTGAAACCAAACCGGGCGCGCTGGTCGATCCATTCGAGGATGCGCAGCCGCGCGCGTGCCTGCTTCTCGATGCCCGTACGACCGTCGATGCTGAAGACGCGGTCCGGGAAGCTCTGGCCCGCAAGATACTCGAGGGTGTTGTAGATGATCTGGTGGTTCTCGGACCAGTAGCCCTGGTTGTCCTTCTCGCCAGCCGGCGTGGGGTCGGTGTACCATTACTTGAACGAGAGGATGGCGTTCTCGATCTGCGCGACGAGGGCCGGATCGAGACCGGGATCGTTGTGGTAGCCGAGCCAGAGGTTCAGCAGGTAGAGCATGTCGAAGTCGCTGGTGTCTTCGTGGCGAGCCATCTTCGCCAGCGAGGCGTCGTACGTGCCCGGCGCCACGACGAAGGGCGGCACGTAGGGCGGATCGACCTGAGCGCGCTCGAGGTGGGAGATGACGTTGAGCACGCTCCCAGGAGCCCACACCTCGGTGGCGTTCCGCAGCCAGACGAGTTGCCTGCCCTGGAAGTAGCTCTCGTCCACCGCGCCCGTGCCGACGATGGGGCCCTTGAAAAGCCCTTCACAGCTCAGACCGAGCAGGCCCGGTAGGAGCGCCAACACCACCGCCGCGACCGCCTTGCCAGCTCCCGCTCTCCACTGCCACATTGTCAGCACTCCTCGATTCCACCCGCGAGCCTGAGCTTACCAGACGGAAGGCTCCAGGCGGACGGAAGGGAGGCCTCCGACGGATGCTTCACCTTGCTGTCCCGACCGACCCTGGCTGGCTTCCGCGGGCCCTCACCGACCTCAGCGAGCTGCTGCTGGATCATGCCCACTGCGAGCAGAAGGCAGCCGGCAACGCCGTCGCACTTCTGTTTCGTTACCCGCAGCATTCGTTCCTGATGTCCCCGCTGGCCGAGCTGGCTCGGGAGGAGCTGGCGCACTTCCAGCAAGTCCTCGCGCTCCTGGATGCGCGTGGCGAGCGCTTCCGCCCGCAGCGGGCGAGCCCCTACGCCGACCGCCTGCGCCAGGTCGTCCGCTCCCCCGAGCCGCAGCGGCTCCTCGATACGCTCCTCTGCTCTGCCGTGATCGAGGCGCGGAGCTGCGAGCGCTTCCAGCTGCTCGCCGGCGGCCTGCCGGACGCGGAGCTTGCGGCCTTCTACCGTGGGCTCCTGGCTTCCGAAGCCCGACACCACCACATGTTCCTCGAGCTGGCGGAAGTCCTAATGCCGCCCGACGAGGTGCGGATGCGCCTCGACGAGATCGCCGTCTACGAGGCGAGCGTGTTGGGGAGCTCCGCGCCGATGGTCCGGCTTCACGCGTAGAGGTTGTGACCGTCCCCGTCCACGAAGCAGACCCCGGCAGATTGCCCCAGGCGCAAGCGCGCGCCGCTACGTGTAACCTGCCGGAGATGCAGCTCTACCTGGTGCGCCACGCCGAGGCCGAGGAGACGCCGCCCAAGGGCGGAGATGCCGAGCGCCGCCTCACGCCCGAGGGCCGGCGCGAGTTCTCCCGCGTCGTAATCGGGCTTCGGCGCCTCGAGCCAGAGCTCACGCGGATTCTCACCAGTCCGCTCGTAAGGGCTTGTCAGACAGCGGAAATATTGCAGGAGCAGCTTCCCGGACCGGCTCCCGAGGAGCTGCCGCTGCTGGCGCCCGGCGGCTCTCTGGAGCGGCTGCTCTTCCAGCTCCGCGAGGCCGGGGAAGCCGTGGCCCTGGTGGGGCACGAGCCGGGGCTTGGGCGGCTGATCTGCCTCGCGGTCGCTGGCCGCGCGGGGGCCGGGACGCCGCTTCGCAAGGGCGGCATCGCGCGCATCGACTTCGAGGACACGCCGAAGCCCGGCGGCGGGCGCCTGATCTGGCTGCTCACTCCGAGGCTGCTGCGCCGGATCGGCCGCGCCTCGTAGCGGCGAAGCGGGATTGCGCTTTACCGATCGAAGCCGTTCTCGGCCGCCACCTGCGCGTACCAGCGGCCTGACTCCTTGATCGTTCGCTGCTGTGTCGCGAAGTCTACGTGAACGAAGCCGAAGCGCTGTGCCATGCCCTCGGCCCACTC
Organism: uncultured Myxococcaceae bacterium; assembly: GCA_964353695.1. Lineage (GTDB taxonomy): Bacteria > Myxococcota_A > UBA9160 > UBA9160 > UBA9160 > MYXO. The sequence goes on along the minus strand of CAYGXT010000368.1, from coordinate 915 downwards.
GAAGTTGTCGAGCAGCGTCCAGGCGTGATACCCGCGAACGTCGGCGCCCTTTTCGATGGCCTCCGCGACAGCGCCGAGATAGCCGCGGAAGAAGTCGATGCGTCGCTGGTCGCGCACCACTCCCTTCTCGTTGAGCCCGTCGCCATAGCTGCAGCCGTTCTCGGTGACCTCGATCGGGAGGCGCCCGTAATCCTTCGTGACGCGCAGGATCATGTCGCGCAGCGAGTTCGGCCAGACCTCCCAGCCAAAGTCCGTTCGCGGGCCCTCGTTGCCGCCGAGGTTGCCGACGGCCATGGCGCCGAGGTTCTGGTCCTGCGGCAAAGCGCGCACCAGGGTTCGCGAGTAGAGGTTGATGCCGAGAAAATCGAGATCCGCGCGCACGAGATCCATGTCGCCGTCGCGCACGCCCATGCGTTCGAAGGGCGTCCCGTTCACGAAGGCCTCGGGGTAGCGGCCGCGCAGCGCCGTCGAGAGATACCAGTCATTCATGAAGGCGTGCCAGCGCTCGGCAGCCGCGGCGTCTGCCTCGCTGTCGCCTTCGGGCTCGCAGGGCGACATGTTGAAGGCCGTGCCGACGATCGATTTCGGATGCACGGCCTTCAGCGCCCGGAACGACATGCCCTGCGCAAGGTTCACGGTATGGGTGGCCCGAAGGAATGCCTCCATGTCCTTGCGGCCGGGGGCGTGATAGCCGATCAGGTAGCCGATCGTCGTGAAGATCGAGGGCTCGTTCAGCAGGATCCAATGCGAGACGCGGTCGCCGAGCGCCTTGGCCATGATCTCGGCATAGTCTGCGAAGCGCCCGGCCAGGTCGCGGTTCGGCCAGCCGCCCTCGTCCTCGAGGGCCTGCGGCAGATCCCAGTGGTAGAGCGTAGGGAAGGGCCGAATCCCGGCCGCCAGCAACGCGTCGACGAA
>CAYGXT010000367.1:0-3761 GCA_964353695.1 uncultured Myxococcaceae bacterium | reverse complement strand
CCCGTCTTCGCGGCCGCGGACTCGACGTTTGCCTCTCGGCGGTTCCGGCCTACTCGACTCTCGGCTGGATGGCGGATCCCGTGACCGGCCCGCTGCTGCGCGCGCACCGCACAGACCTCGTGGCGACGGTGATCCACGAGCTGGTACACGCAACGATGTATGTCGCCGGCGATGCCGACTTCAACGAAGGCCTCGCCAGCTTCATCGGCGAGGAAGGCGCTCTGGGCTTTTTCGCGGCACGCGACGGGCCGGAATCGCCCTCCGCCCTCGAGGCTCGCAAGCGGATCGCCGACGAGCGCGCGGTCACGGCCGCCGTGCGAACCCTGCGAGATCAGGTGGCCGCGCTCTATGCTGCGGAGCCCGCGGGGCCCGCACGCGATGCGCTGCGGAGTTCGCTCGAGGAGGCGGCGCGCGCTCGCGTTGCTGCGCTCGCGCTTTCGACGATCGACACCAAGGCTCTTGCGGCACGGCTGCGTACGAATGATGCCTGCCTTGCACTCGAGGGCACCTACACCCAGGACTTGCCGCGCTACGAGGCCGCCCTCGAACGGTTCGGTGGCGATCTGCGCGCGCTCGGGGCGGCAGCGCGCCTGGCCGCAAAGGCAAGCGACCCGCGCGCGGCGCTGCTCGGCCCCTGAGCCCGCTGCAGACCGGACTGTCTGCCTGAGGCCATCGCGCTGGCTGCCTCAGGCGAACGCCCTGCGCCGCCGAAGAGCCCCTTGGTGTCGACGCAGGACTCTCATAGCCGTGCAGTCTCTGCTCCGGCCACTCCGGCCTTGCGTCTTACCCCGGAGCAGGCTGCCGAGCATGCCGCTCGCCTGCGCGCGAACATCGAGCGAGCCGTGAAAGGCAAGCGCGAAGTCGTGCGCCGCGCCGTCGAGACCGTGATCGCGGGCGGGCATCTCTTGCTCGAGGACGTCCCGGGCGTCGGCAAGACGACCCTCGCTCATGCGCTGGCCCGCTCGCTGCGTGCGAGCTTCCGCCGAATCCAGTTCACCAGCGATCTATTGCCGAGCGACGTGCTCGGCGTGTCGCTGCCGGCTCCGGGAGACGCGCTCGGAGCGCGAAGCTTCGTGTTCCAGCCCGGCCCGATCTTCGCCCACGTCGTGCTTGCCGACGAGGTGAACCGAGCCAGCCCGAAGACCCAGTCCGCGCTGCTCGAGGCCATGGGCGAGGGCTTTGTCAGCGTGGATGGCGTCTCCCATCCGTTGCCGCGCCCCTTCCTCGTGATCGCGACCCAGAATCCGTTCGAGCAGTTCGGGACACATCCCCTCCCGGAGTCGCAGCTCGACCGCTTCCTGATGCGGCTTCGCCTCGGGTATCCGTCCCTGGCCGACGAGGCCATCGTGCTACGCGACGATCCGGCAACGACGGAGCTTCCGCGTCTCGAGCCCGTGCTCTCGACCGACGAAGTGCTGGCGCTGCGCGAGTCCGCAGCGGCCGTCAAATTCGACGATGCACTGGTCGGCTACCTGCTCCGCCTGGTGGCGGAGACGCGCGAGCACGAGGGCCTTCGGCTCGGCGTCTCGCCCCGCGGCGCCGTCGCACTGCGGCGCGCGGCACAGGCGCGCGCCCTGGGGGAGGGGCGGGATTTCTGCATCCCGGACGACGTACGCGACCTGGCGCTCGACGTGCTCGTGCATCGCGTGAGTGTCGCTGCCCATGGCGCGGCGGCGGGCGGGTCTGAGCAGGCCGAGTGGATCCTGCGCGAGATCCTCGACCGCACGCCGGTTCCGCTCTGAGCTGATCCACGCGAGATTCGAGAGGGCGGAGCATCCCCATGACTCGTTCCGCTGCATCGGAAACGCGCGCCGCGCGGCGCCGGCGAGGCCGTCTGATCGGATCGCGTCTGCCGCGTTGGCTGCGCCCGCCGCGCACGCTGCGGCCTACGCGCGCGGGCTGGGTCTTCTTCGCCCTCACGCTCGGCGTCGGCTTCGGAGCGCTCAACGGCGGCAACAACCTGCTGTATCTGGTCTTCTCGCTGATGCTCTCGTTCCTCGTACTCTCGGGCGTGCTCTCCGAGTCGGCGCTGCGGCACATCGAGGTACGAAGACGTCTCCCGCGCGAGCTCTTCAGCGGCGTGTCGGCGACGCTGGCAGTGGAGATTCGGAACGCGAGCGCATACGTGCCTGCGTTTGCGATTGCGGTGGAGGACCTTCTGCAGCCGCGTGCGGGCGTCGCGAGCTACCGCCCGCTCGGGCGCATGTTCGCGCTGCGTGTCGCGCCCGGGACGACCGAGATCCGTGCCTACCGGCTCGTGCCGCCCGGCCGGGGTCCGCTTCGGCTGGCCGGGTTCCGCATCTCGACGCGATTTCCGTTCGGACTCTTCGCGAAGGCCTGCATCCTCGAGTGCGAGGACGTGACCTTGGTCTACCCGGCCGTGGGCGGCGCCGAGAGCCTTCACGCCCTGCACGTCGGAGAGGGCGAGGGCCGGAGCGGCCCGGCTGCGCCCGAGACGGGAAGCGAGGTGGTCGGGCTTCGCCCCTTTGCGCCGGGCGACTCCCTGCGGCGCGTACACTGGCGAGCCACGCTGCGGCGCGGGACGCCCGTCGTGCGCCAGAGCGAGGAGCCTCGCGCGGCAGAGGCGGCGGTGTATCTCGCGACCCGTGGCCCGTCCGCAGGCGAACGCTTCGAGCAGAGCGTCCGGCGTGCGGCAACGCAGGCCGTGCGCCTGCTGGAAGCCGGCGCGCGTGTCTCGCTGCGTACGGACGAGGTCTTCATCCCGCCGGATCACGGCCCGCAACAGCGGTCGCGCCTGCTGGCATTCCTGGCGCGGGTCGAGCCGGAGCCGAGGGCCTTATGAGCCGCCTCTCCTTCCGCGTGCCCCTCGAGACGCCGCGACCGCGCTCGGCGCTGCTGCTGGTGGCGCTCGCGAGCGCGACTCTCGCGGTGACCGCGACGATCCCGCCGCCCGTGCTCGCGCTCCAAGCGCTGGCGATTGGCGCCGCCGCCTGGCTGCGCGGAGCGCCGCGAGACTGGCAGCAGCGAGGGCCATGGCTCTCCCTGGGTCTGGCCGCGAGCGCGCTGCTTTCTCTCGGCGAGGCGCTGGGCGGCGCGTCCGCCGCCGTCGCGCTCGCGCAGCTCGTGCTGCTCGCCTCGGGTCTGCAGCTCCTCGATGCGCGCCCGCGGCGTTCGGAGTTCCTGCTGGTGGCGCTCGCACTGCTCCAGGTATTGCTGGCGGCGAGCCTGACTGACAGCCTGCTCTTCCCGCCCCTGCTCATGGCCTTCCTCCCGACCTGCGTGTGGACCCTGCTGGTACACACGCTCCGAAGCGAGGCCCTCGAGGCCGGAGACCTCGCGGCTGCCCGCGAGGCCATCACACCAGGCCTGCTCGGCATGACGCTCCTGGCTTCGGCCCTCTCGCTCCTGCTCGCGATCGGCCTCTTCCTGCTGCTGCCGCGCATGCACGAGGGCCTGGTGCGTGTGGGAGGCGGCAGGCCGCAGGCGATCGGTGGCTTCTCCGACCGGGTGGAGCTGGGCGATCTCGGCCGCATCCGGGGCGATTCCACGATCCTGCTGCGAGTGGAGACGCTCGCAGGAACGCCTCCGGCGCCGGAGGACGCTTACTGGCGTGGCCTTGCCTTCGACCGCTTCGACGGACACGGATGGTCGATCGCCGCAGCCGTACGTACGCCGGTCGAGGGCGACGCTGTCGAAGGCGTCGCCCTTAGCCGTCGCCGCGATCCCCCCGATCTCGTGCAACGGATCCTTCGGGAGCCCATGGCCTCGGGCGTGCTCTTCGGCCCCGGCAAGGCGGCCAA
>CAYGXT010000366.1:0-3763 GCA_964353695.1 uncultured Myxococcaceae bacterium | reverse complement strand
TCCAGTGCCGGAATTTGCTCGAGGGTGCAGATGCCGAGGCCGTGTGCTCCGTGGCCTGCACCGCCTGCGGCAAGTGCGCGGTCGACGCTGCTCCGGGCCTCATCGAAATGCAGCACGGCCTTGCCGTGATCGAGTACGCCCGCAACCACGAAGCGACTGTCAGGGCGACCACGCGGTGTCCCACGGGCGCCATTGTCTGGGTCACCGGACAGCAGTTTGCCGGGCAGACACCGGGTGAAGGGATCTTGCGATGAAAGCGCCGAATGCCAGCCTGCCCCGCGGGCCACGATTCCCCGGCCGCCGCACCGCCATGGACGGCCGCAGCGCCGCCGCGGTGGCTGCGGCTCTCACAGGAAACCCGGCGAACCTGCCGGCCGATCCCGTGGTCGAAGCCTGGGCTCCAGCGGTCACGGCCGGCAAGAGCATGACGGGCCTGCGTGCCGAGTTCACCACCGGTCGCAACCTCGCCGCCATCCACGAATCGCTGGCCGCCGATGCCGGAAAACGCCTGACGTACGTCGTCAACGCCGAAAGCCGGGCCATGACCCGGCAGGGACCAGGTCCGGCCGGCGGCCACGATGACTACCACGCCGTCGACGACACCGGTCTGTTTCAGCTCTTCGCCCACGATGTGCAGTCTGCTGTGGACCTGGGCGTCATCGCCCATCGCATCGCCGAACTGGCCCTGACACCTGGACTCGTGGCGCGGGACACCGGCCTCACCCTTCAATCGTTGAGACTCCCGGATTCGGCCTGCTGTCAGGCCTATCTCGGCGACCCTTCGGATCTCGTCGAGTCGCCCACGCCGGCGCAGCGTCTGGTCTACGGTGAGCGGCGACGCCGCGTTCCTGAACTCTTCGATCTCGACTATCCCGCGATGCTCGGTGCGTCGCAGCATCCGGTGGGCTACGCGCAGGGTGTGGCGGCGCAGCGGCCTTTCTACTTCGACCATGTGACCGAGTTGTCGGACCGGGCATTTTCCGAGTTTGCAGACCTGACCGGCAGAACCTACGTGCGCGCCGGCGGGCTGTGGCTCGACGATGCGGATTACCTTCTGGCGGCACAAGGCAGCGTCGTCCCCATCGCGGAAGCCGTGTGCGAGCGTCTGCGCAGCACGCGCCGGCTCCGGATCGGGGTCCTGAACATCACGATGTTCCGTCCGTTCCCATCCGACCTGATCTCGCGCCTGCTGGCAGGACGCAAGGGCGTCACGGTGCTCGAGCGCGTCGATCAGCCATTGGCCGCCGACCCGCCCTTGCTTCGGGAGCTGCGAGCCACGCTGTCCAAAGCCGTTGAGAACGGCCTCGCCCGGAAGTCCCAGCCGCATCCCGGCATTACCGGCTGCCAGCCCAGCGACATGCCGGATTTTTTTGCCGGCTGCTATGGACTCGGCGGACGGGATGTACAGGCGGCCGATCTCGTGGCGGCGGTTTACAACATGACGGCTCGCACGCCAGGCAGGCGCCTCTTTTATCTTGGCGTCGACTTCGTGCGACCCGGCACCCGATTTCCCAAGCAGCAGGTCTGGCAGGATCAACTGATCGACGCCTACCCGCACGTGGCCGACCTCACCCTGGCTCGGGGCCCGGCTCTGAACCTGCTGCCCACCGGGGCCGTCGCCGTGCGCTTCCACGGCCTCGATTCGCCGGAAGCGATGGCGACGACGACCCGCGCTGCGGTCGCCATGGCCGATGTGTTCGGGCTGAATTTCCAGGCCAGCCCGCACACGGCTCCGGCCGCGGGAACCACCCGACTCGCCCTGGATGCCTGCTTCGCTTCAGACGTGATTCGCCTCGAGCCGGAACTGCGGCATATGACGATCGCAGTGACGCCCGGCGATGCGGCCCTCGTACACCCAACGGCCATCGACGACCTCATCGAAGGCGGTGCGCTGATCCTGGAGGCCACGGGCTCGCCGGAAGAGACCTGGAGACGGCTGCCCACGCGCGTGCGCCGAGCCGTCATCGAAAAGCGGCACCGCGTGTACGCTCTCGACGTCTCGGACTTCGAGGCTCCCCTCGACGATGCTGGGCGTCATGGCCTTCGCGCGTCGGCGTTTGCGGGGGCGTTCTGCCGCGTGTCGGGGCTCGCCGAGAGGGCCGGACTCGCTGAAGTCCCCCTCCTCGAGCGCCTGCGTGCCTCACTGAGCGCAGAGGCCGAACCGGCCGCGATCAAGAAGGAACTGGAAGCCATCCGGCGGGGACTATCCACGCTCGTGGAGCTCAAGCCCAGCGACTACACCGCCGTGGTGGAGGAGGCGACGAGTCCACTGCCCGTGATGCCTTCCGTCCTGGGAGCCACGAACGTCATGCCAGGTCTCGCGCACGGCGGCCGCTTCTGGGAGCAGATCGGCGTGCTCAATGCGCTCGGTCAGGACGGCATTGCGGATCCGTTCGCCGCGGTGGCCGCGATTCCGGCGGCGACCAGCGCAATTCGCGATATGACCGCCGTCCGGACTCAGGTGCCGCAGTTCATTGCGGACCGCTGCACCGGATGCAGCGCCTGCTGGGTGCAGTGTCCCGACGCGGCCATCCCCGGTGTCGTCAGCGAAGTCGCCGATGTCATCGCCGCGGCGCTGAAAACCGTGGAGGCTGACCGACGCTGCGATCGGCTGCGGCAGATCATCAAGCCGCTGTCGAGCGAGGTGCGGAAGCTCATCAAGGCGGGCCCCTTCACCACTCTGTCCGCAGCCACCGAGACGGCGTACAGCACGGTCGTGGCCAAGCTCGATCTCGACAGCGAGCGCCGCGAGGTCCTCGACGCTGAGTTCAGAGCGGTCCAGGCGGCCCTGACCGGCTTTCCCGCCGCCAAGACGGATCGATTCTTCGACGCGCACGAGCGCAAGGCCAAGGGTACTGGCGGTCTGCTGTCGGTGACCATTGATCCGGTCGCCTGCCGGGGATGCAGCATCTGCATCGAAGCCTGTCTGGACGGCGCGCTTCAGCCTGTGCCGCAGACCAGCGCTGTGGTGGACACGCTCCGGCGCAACTGGAAGCTCTGGCAGCAGCTGCCGGAGACCGACGACCGCTACCTGGAAGATGGCGACGCCGCCGTCGGCTCGCTCCTGCTCAAGCAGAGCACCTATCAGTCCATGGTCGGCGGCGACGACGTGACGCCAGGCGCGGCGGAGAAAGCCGCCTTGCACCTGGTGCTTTCCGCCGTCAACGCGTTCGTTCTGCCCCGGGTTCGGGCGCACGTGAGCCGGTTGACCGTCCTCATCGACGGGCTCGATCGTGTCGCGCGAGAGCTGCTCGCCTCCGACGCGCCCCTTGATCAGGCGGACGGCCTCGGCGCCATGCTCGACGGCAGGCTCGCGATTCCGCTGGAAGGGGGCAAGCACCAACGCGTCGAGTGGCTCGCGAGGATCATCCGCGAACTCAAAGATCTGCGCTGGCGATATGCCGAGGGCCCGGGCGGCAAGGGGCGCGCCACCTGCGGCATGACGAACGACGGCTCTTCGGCCTGGGGCAGGACGTATCCCTTCAATCCGTATCCCTTCCCCTGGACCAGTCATCTCCTGCACGACGCGACGTCGGTGGCCGTCGGCATCTCCGATGGCCAGATGCGCAAGATGGCGCGGGGCTTTGCCTGGGTGCGGCGGGCCGAGCTCGAGCTGGCCGGCGAGTATGACGCCAGCGAACACGAGCCTGGGCTGTCCGCCCTCGAGTGGCGGCAGTTCACCGACACCGAGTTTGCGCTTTGCCCACCCGTGCTGGCGGTCGGTAACGGTGCTTCTGTACTGGACCTCGGATTCGAGCATCTC
>CAYGXT010000365.1:0-3775 GCA_964353695.1 uncultured Myxococcaceae bacterium | reverse complement strand
TGGCGAGACGAGCGTCCTGGTCTCGACCACGGTGATCGAGGTCGGCGTCGACGTCCCGAACGCGACGCTGATGATCGTGGAGCACGCCGAACGCTTTGGCCTGGCGCAGCTCCACCAGCTGCGGGGCCGGGTGGGGCGAGGAAGCAGGCCTGGAGCCTGCCTGCTCCTTGCCCGCAGCAGCACCGAGGAGAGCGAGGCACGGCTGCGCGCGCTACTCGAGACGAGCGACGGCTTCGCCATCGCCGACGCCGATCTCCGCATTCGCGGGCCCGGCGAGTTTCTCGGCACCCGCCAGAGCGGACGGCTTCCGGATCTACGCCTCGCGGATCTGCTGCGGGATGCAGATCTCCTGGCCGTGGCCCGACAGGCGGCCGCGGAGGTGCTGCGGGCGGACCCCCGTCTGTACGCGAGCCCGGAGCTCGCCCGGGCCGTCGAGCGACGCTTTGGGGAGCGCCTCGCACTTGCCGACGTCGGCTGAGGGCCGGCAAGCAGGGGGCGCGGGTCGGCTACGCTGCCGGCGTGGCCGCTCTCTACACGCGGAGCTTCGTCGCGCTGCTGCTGGCACAGGCTGCGTTCGGCTATGCATTCTCGAGCTTCTTCCTGCTCCCGAAGTGGATCACCACGGAGCTCGGCGGGGGGCCCGAGAAGATCGGGCTCGTGATGGCGGCCTTCGGCGCCACGTCCGTCTTCTGTATCCCGCTGGTGGGCGTGTTGGTCGATCGTCTCGGGCGCCGGCAGTTCATGACGGCCGGAGCGCTCGTGATGGCGGCTACGTCACTTGGCTTCCTGCGCGTTCACGAGGTGGGACCGCTACTCTACGGCCTTCGTGCGTTGCAGGGCGTGGCCTTCAGCATGACGTTCATCGCCGCCGCCACCTTGGCTACGGACCTCACGCCGCCCGAGCGCCTCGGTCAGGCGCTCGGAGTCTTCGGTGTCTCCATGCTCTCCATGCACGCCCTGGCGCCGGCCGTGGCCGAAACTCTGGTCGCCCACGGCGGCTGGGATGGGGTCTTCCTTTCGGCGACAGCGCTATCCCTGGCTTGCGTGCTGCTGACCGCCTTCGTGAGAGAGCCGGTGCGGAGGCAGTACGATGCCGAGGCCGTGCCATCCTTGTTGGGCATCGCGAGTCGGCCACGCTCGCTTCGCATCATGGCCGTGACGGCGATCTCCGGAGCGGCCTTCGGCAGCATGATGACCTACTCGCAGCCGTTCGCGCTCTTGCTCGGGCGCGAGAACGTGCGCGGATTCTTCATCGCATACGCGGTCGCAGCGGCCATTGTCCGCCTCGGCTTCGGCAGCGTCGCCGATCGCCTCGGGCGCGATCGTGTGTCGGTGTTGTCGCTGGCGGCCTACGGCGTAGTGGTGCTGTCGATGGCGAAGCTTCGTCCCGGCTGGCTCGAGCCGCTCGGCGCCTGCTTCGGCCTCGCGCACGGCTTGTTCTATCCGGCCTTCAATGCCCTCGCCCTCGATACGGCGAGCGCGCACGAGCGTGGCAAGGTGATGGCGCTGTACAACGGCTCCTTCAACGCCGGAAACTCCGGAGCGACCCTGGCCCTCGGTTTCCTCGCGGCGTGGGCGGGCTACCCGGCGGTCTTCGTGGCGGCGGCCGCGGGAGTATTCGCCGGCGTGGCGCTGCTCGTCTGGTCACCCGAGGGAAGAGGATGGTGGCATGGACGGATCGCAAGGAGAACGCTCGCATGAAGCAAGGAAGCCGCCGGGCCATCATCGCGGCGCTGCTCGCCAACCTGGGGATCGCAGTCGCGAAGCTCATCGCATTCCTGTTCACGGGAGCCGCGTCGATGCTGGCAGAGACGGTCCACAGCCTGGCCGACACCGGCAATCAGGCGCTGCTCCTGCTGGGCAGCCGGCGCGCGCGGCGGTCTGCGACGCCGGAGCATCCCTTCGGCTACGGCCGGGAGCGCTATTTCTGGGCTTTCGTCGTTGCCCTCGTGCTCTTCACGCTGGGCTCCCTTTTTGCGATCGGCGAAGGCATCCAGAAGCTGCGCGAGCCCCACGCCCTCGACTCGCCGCAGTGGGCGCTCGGCGTCCTCGCGGTCGCGGTCGTGCTCGAGGCCTTCTCGCTGCGTACCGCCATCCGCGAGGCGCGCTGCGTGAAGGGCTCCGAGAGCTGGTGGAATTTCGTGCGCCACTCGAAGAGTCCCGAGCTGCCCGTCGTCCTGTTGGAAGACGTCGGAGCGCTGCTCGGGCTGGTGTTCGCCGCACTCGGCGTGGGGCTCGCCATGGCGCTCGGCGAGCCGCGCTACGACGCCCTCGGCAGCGTGGCGATCGGCATTCTGCTGGGTGTGATCGCGGTCGTGCTGGCCATCGAGATGAAGAGCCTGTTGATCGGGGAGAGCGCGGCACCCTCGGAGGCGGCGGCGATTCGCGAGGCCTTCGAGCTGTCGCCCGGCATCTTGCGCGTGATCCACCTGCGTACGCTGCACCTCGGTCCCGAGGAGCTGCTCGTGGCGGCCAAGGTGGAGGTCGACCCGGAGCAGTCCGCGCCGGCGATCGCTGCCACCATCGACGGCGCGGAGCATCAGGTTCGAGCGCGCGTTCCATCGGCGCGCGTGATCTATGTCGAGCCGGACGTCTTCCGCGACGGAGGGGAGCGTGGCAGCTCCTAGCGCAGCGCTTCGGCTCCGCGCATGGCTCCCGCTGCCTGACGACGAGCGCTAGGCTACTCGAGCCGGCACGGGGATGCCGGGAGGACGCGAAGCGGATGCGGCCGACGATCGTGCTCGCCATGGTTCCGGCGTTCACCACGGATCTCTTCGACGAAGCGCTGCTCGCACGCCTCGGCCGCGCCGGCGAGATTCTCGACCTGAGCCCGCTCGCTCGCTTCGACGATCCGCGCGCGGATGGGCTGCTGGCAAGGGCCGAGGTGCTGTTGACCTCCTGGGGCTGCCCACTGCTCGATGCAGCCGTTCTCGAACGCGCACCACGCCTGCAGGCGGTGGTGCATGCGGCGGGGACGGTCAAGCAGCACGTGACGCCCGCCTGCTTCGCACGCGGTATCGCAGTCACCTCCGCCGCGGCGGCGAACGCGTTGCCGGTAGCCGAGTACACGCTCGCCGCAATCCTGTTCGCCAACAAGAAGATCTTCCGGCTGCGCGATCGCTATCGCGAGGTGCGAGCTTTCCGCTACTGGCCAAAGGAGCTTCCCGGGCTCGGAAACTACCGCAAGGTCGTCGGCATCGTGGGCGCGTCGCATATCGGCCGCCGCGTGCTGGAACTGCTCCGACCCTTCGATTTCGAGCGCCTGCTCTGCGATCCGTTTCTGGACGAGGCCGGAGCCGCGGCCCTCGGCGCGTCGAAGGTCGAGCTCGAGGAGCTCCTCGCGCGGAGCGACGTGGTGAGCCTGCACGCGCCGTCGCTTCCAAAGACGCGCCACCTGCTCGACGCGCGCCGCCTCGCGCTGCTCCGCGATGGCGCGACGCTGATCAACACGGCGCGCGGAGCGCTGGTAGACGGCGAAGCCCTCGAGCGAGAGCTCGTCTCGGGCCGGATCGATGCCGTGATCGACACCACGGAGCCGGAGATCCTTCCTGCTGCTTCCCCCCTCTACGAGCTGCCGAACGTCGTGCTCACGCCCCACGTCGCGGGCTCTCTCGGCAGCGAGACGCGGCGCATGGCCGAGCTGGCCGTGGAGGAGATCGAGCGTTTCGCGCGCGGAGAGCCGCTTCGTCATGCGCTTCTTGCCCACGATTTGGCACGCGTGGCCTGAGGGAGGTCTGTCGATGAGCAAGCCCCGGACTCTTGCCTTCTGCTCGAT
>CAYGXT010000364.1:0-3780 GCA_964353695.1 uncultured Myxococcaceae bacterium | reverse complement strand
GGGAGCGGAGTACGGAGTCAGCGCCGCTTGCCGACGTAGTGCTCGAGCCGCCCGGCGAGCTCGTCCGCGAGCTCGCCGAAGCGCCTCACGTCCCGAGGGTCGAGAGGCGCCCACACCTGCGCGACCGCCTCCTCGCGCGCGGCCTCGATGCGCGCGAGTACCTTGCGGCCCTTCGCGCTCAGCTCGTAGTCGCGCTGGCGCGCGTCGCGCTCGGAGATCGAGACGGAGACGAGACCCTTTTCGAGGAGCTGGCGCAGCACCTTGGAGACCGCCGCCGGCGTGGTCTCGCTCCGGCGCGCAAACAAGGAGGGCAGGAAGCCCGGCGCTGCGATCTGCTCCAGCACCCGCCACTGCTGCTCGGTGAGGCCGGCCTCCTGCGCGAGCTGCGCGCGGCGCTCGGCCAGCAGGTCGGCCAGGCGCTGCAGGCCGGCGATGGCCCGGCGGATCTCCTCTCCCTGCCTCTTCGATGCCGCCACGTGACTATATCCTATGGTTAACTATTATCGAAAAGACGATAGCCCGAACCGGAAGGAGATTGCGATGGAGCTCGAAGAGTCGATCCGGCGGCAGTTCACGGCGGCGGCGAGCGCCTACGTAGACTCCCCAGTGCATCGGGGCGGGCCGGACCTCGACGCGCTGCTGGGGTTGGCCGGCGACGTCGGCGGGGCCCGCGTCCTCGACGTGGGCACGGGGGTGGGGGCCACGGCGCTGGCCTTCGCCGAGCGCGGCGCACGCGTGGTGGCGCTGGATCTCACGCCGGCCATGCTGGAGGCGGCGCGCGCGCAGGCGGCGGAGCGCGGGATCACGGGCCTCGAGACCCGCCTGGGCGATGCGGCGGAGCTGCCGTTTCCGGACGCGGCCTTCGATGTAGTCAGCTGCCGGGTCTGCGCGCACCATTTCGGGCGCGCGCGGCGGGCCGTGGCGGAGATGGCGCGCGTGCTGCGGCCCGAAGGCCGGCTGCTCCTCGTCGATTCGATCTCCCCCGAGGACCCTGCGCAGGATACGTTCCTCAATGCGGTCGAGCTGCTGCGCGATCGCTCCCACGTCCGGAACTACCGGGTCTCCGAGTGGCTGGCGTGGCTGCGCGAGGAGGGCCTCGAGGCCGAGCATGTGCGCACGTTCTGGACCTTCTTGGACTTCGAGAGCTGGACGGCGCGCATGAACACGCCCGAGCACGAGAAGACGCAGATCCGGCGCCTGATGGACGGCGCGCCGGACGCGGTGCGTGCGGCGTTCTCGGTGGCCCCGAATCACGACTGGCGGATCCCCCTGGCGCTGCTGCGCGGGAGGAAGCCGGCTTGATGCCTCCGCTCGCCTTCGGCTCCGCGCTTTGGCGGCGCGCTTCGCTTGCCCTCAGCCCAGCTCGCGCAGCCGCGAGAAGGGATAGATGCCGCTGCTGTGCCCGTCGCTCCACTCGATCTGGACGGCGTAGCGGCCGACGGGGCGGATCGCGACGGGGCGCACGTCCTCGGGCACGGATGCTTCGTCGAGCTGCCCCTCTCCCGTCCACTCGTTCACGCAGCGCGCACAGGCGCAGGCCAGACGGACCGTCCTCACGTTATACACGCTGTGGTGTCCGTCCGCCCAGGTGATGGCGAGGCTCCGGGGGCCTTCCTGCCGGATGGACGTCGCGGTGATGGCCCGTTGGGCCGAGTCGGTCGTCACGGATCGAGCATATCCGCAAGACGGGCGAAGTCATGGGCGCTAATTTCCCGCCCATGACGCAGAGCACGACGGAAGGGGCGGAGCAGACGATCGCGATCCTGGGTGGCACGGGAGATCAGGGCCTCGGCCTCGCGCTGCGCTTCGCGCAGGCGGGGCGGACGCTAGTGATCGGGTCGCGCCTGCCAGAGCGGGCGGAGGCGGCGGCCCACGAGGTGGAGGCGCTGGTGCCGGGCGCGAAGGTCACGGGCGCGGGAAATCCGGAGGCCACAGCCCGCGCCGCGATCGTGATCCTGTCGGTGCCCTTCGAGCACATGGCGGGCACCACGAAAGCCGTGAAGGACTCTCTTCGCCCGGGCCAGATCGTCGTCTCCATGGGCGTACCGCTGGCGGCTGCCATCGGCGACGGGGCCGTGAGGACCCTCGGGGTCTGGCAGGGCTCCTGCGCCGAACTGGTGGCGAGCCTGACACCATCTGGTGTCCATGTGGTCTCCGCCTTCCAGAACGTCTCCGCCCACCGGCTGCGTGCGCTCGGGCAGCCGGTGGATTGCGACGTCGTGGTGTCGGGAGCGCCCGAGCCGCGCAAGGCCGTGATGGCGCTCTGCGCCCTGGTTCCGGGCCTGCGGGCGGTCGACGGCGGGCCGCTTGCGAACGCACGCCTGGTCGAGCCGCTCACCGCCCTGCTGATCGGCCTCAACATCCGGTACAAGGTCCCGGCCGGGATCGGCATCCGCTTCACCGGCCTCCCGGACTAATTTCGGGGCCTTCCAGACCCATCCGCTCCCCTGCAACCCCTTGTGTGAGCGTCTTCGATGGGACACCATATTTTGTGTTGACTAGCCCGCTTGGCGGGAGTAAATCCATGATTCATGGGGATGTGAATGTCTCTGCGGCGGCCTGGGGGGGTTCGATAGGCGGTCGCTGCAGGGATACGGGTCTGGGAAGGGATGGAGGACCCAACCCAGGTTCGGGGGGCTCCGGCGGTCTCCGCCGGAGCCCTTTCGTCTGAGCCGTCGCGAAGAGAGTCCGGCCGAGGGGATCGAGCCGGGCCAGCTATGAGGGGGCGCCCGTCAAGGACGGGCGGAGAGGGGGGGGCGCAGATGACCGGCCGGGTAGATCGCGAGCACGGGGCGGAGGCATCGGGCACGTCGCAGGCGACCGAAGCGATGAGCGTGCTCGAGGTCGGATCGCATCTTCGCCCGGTCGGCGGAGAGACTCGCCGCCCCTCGCATGCCGCCGGTCTCGAGATCCCTCGTTTCTTCACGCGCGAGGGAGAGGATCCCTTCGACTCGGTCGAGTGGGAGCTGCGTACCGCCCGCATCTCGGGCGAGTCGGGCCAGGTCCTCTTCGAGCAGGCCGACTGCGAGGTGCCGAAGAGCTGGTCCGAGCTCGCTACGAACGTCGTCGTCTCCAAGTATTTCCGCGGCCACGTCGGCACGCCCGAGCGGGAGCGGAGCGTCAAGCAGCTCATCGGCCGCGTCGTGGGCCGGATCCACGAGTGGGGCTCCAAGTCCGGCTACTTCCGCTCGACGGCCGACGGCCTCGCCTTCTGCGATGAGCTCACGTACCTGCTGGTGAATCAGCGCGTTTCCTTCAATAGCCCGGTCTGGTTCAACCTGGGCGTAGAGGGGACGCCGCAGCAGGCGAGCGCCTGCTTCATCAACTCGGTCGAAGACACCATGGACTCGATCATGGAGCTCGCCAAGACCGAGGCGATGCTCTTCAAGGGCGGCTCGGGCGCGGGCTCGAACCTCTCGAAGATCCGCTCCTCGCGCGAGCCCCTCGCAGGCGGCGGCACGGCCTCCGGTCCGGTGTCGTTCATGCGCGGATTCGATGCCTTCGCCGGCGTCGTCAAGTCGGGCGGCAAGACACGCCGCGCGGCGAAGATGGTGATCCTGAACGTCGACCACCCCGACATCCGCGAGTTCATCCACTGCAAGGCGGACGAGGAGAAGAAGGCCTGGTCGCTGATCGATGCCGGCTACGACGGCGGCTTCAACGTCCCCGGCGGCGCCTACGACTCGGTCTACTACCAGAACGCCAACCACTCGGTCCGCGTGACGGACGGTTTTCTGCGTGCCGTGCTCGACGATCGGAGCTACGAGACCCGGGCGGTCA
>CAYGXT010000363.1:0-3787 GCA_964353695.1 uncultured Myxococcaceae bacterium | reverse complement strand
CGGCCCGCCCAGCGGCCACCCGCTTCGTACTCCACCTGCGCATCGGGAAAGCCCAGCCATGGAATTAGGCCGCGCAGGAAGGCGAAGTGCTCCGGCAGCTCGTTGAGCGCGTGCAAGGCCCGGCGGTCGAGCAGGCGGAAATCCGCGCCGCCTGAGGGGACGGGGATCGCCCCGAGCCGGTTGATCACTCGATAGAAGAGCGTGCTCGCGCGGTCCTTCCAGGCCTGGTTCGGCGCAGCGGGCTCGCGCCGAATGGCGTACACGACGTCCGCGCCCCCACGCCAGGCTTCGACCAGCCGCGGCAGCACCTCGGGGGGGTGCTGGAGGTCGCCGTCCATGGTCACGACGGCGTCCCCCTGCGCGAAGCGCAGGCCCGCCAGCAGGGCCGACTGATGACCGAAGGACCGGGTGAAACGGATGCAGCGGATCGCTTCGTCCTGCGCGCGGAGCGCGTGGATTCGCTCGGGCGTAGCGTCGCGGCTGCCATCGTCGACGAAAAGAATCTCGTAGCGGGCACCGATCGAGACGAGCGACTCGCGTACGCGCCGGACCAGCTCGCCGACGCACTCCTCCTCATCGAGGACCGGCACCACGATCGAGATGAGAGGCGACTGCGGCCGTGCCAGCACGGGACGGATGCTACCAGCAGGGCGCCGGCCGGTCAGCGCGGCGTCCGCCGCCGGACCTCGGCAAGCTCGGAGCGGATCCGGTCGTCGATGGGCCCGCCCCGCGCGAGGGCGGCCTCGAGCGCGGCGATGGCCTGTTCCTGCTCTCCGCGCGCCAGATGCGCGAGCGCGCGGACGCGAAGCTCCAGCTGTGTCGGGCTCTCGATCCTGTCGTAGTGCTCGAGCCACCAGCCCGCGAGATCGCGCACGAGTGCGCGAAAGCGCGGATCGCTGCGGATGGGCAGGTAGACGGGGTCTGCGTCGAGCTGCTCGAAGCGGTTGAAGCCCCTCGCCTGCGCGGCGCGCAGCGCCGCTACCGCGCGCTCGGCGTCCCCCTCCTGCGCGGCGCGCTTCGCGCGCAGCAGGTTCGCGGCGACCCCGTCCGGATAGTGTTGCGCCGCGTCCGCAAGGATCAGCGCGGGGCTTCGCCAGATCTCGGCGCGCGCATGGCTCCGCACAGCGAAGACGAGGCAGAGGGATGCAGCGAGCACGAGGCCTACGTGCCTGCTACGAGCGGAGGGGAAGAAGTCCCGCAACACGAGAAGCGTGGCTCCGAGCAGGCCCGGCAGGATGAAGTAGAGGTATCGATCGGCCATCGGGTACAGGAAGGGAAAGACCTGCGATACCGGCGCGAAGGAGGCCGCGGCCCACGTCCAATAGACGGCCTCCTCACGGCGCCGGAAGGCGCTCCAAACGGCCCGCGCGGCGAGCAGGGCAAGTACAGGAACCGCTGCAAGAAAGTACAGACTCGTCCATGGAATCGAAAGCTCGGGCTCGTGGAACGCCGAGACGCCGATCGACGTGGCCGACATCAACAGGTAGCGCAGTGCGATGGCCGCCACGCTGCGGAGCCTCGCGATGCCGTCCGCGAAGAGAACCGCATCCGGCGCGCCCGAGCGGCGGTTCACCTCGATCTGGGCGATCGCGAGCATCAGGAAGCCCGCCGCCCACACGCCGAGCCAGAGTAGATGCCGCACGGGAGGCCGCTCGCGCCAGAGCCGCACCCAGACGAGGACCGCAGCGACCGGGAGCAGGAACGCCGCCGTCGGCTTCGCGAGCAGCGCGAGAAAGAAGAGTGGCGTCGCCAGCGCGGGAGCGGACGGCAGCGCGAGCAGTGCGGCCAGCGAAAGCACGAAGCAGGACGTCGTCTTGAGCTGCGAGATCCACGCCACCGCCTCGACGTTCACCGGATGGAGCAAGAAGAGCGCCCCTCCGGCGATTGCGGCGATTCTCCCCACGCCCGAGGCCCGGAACACGGCCACCAGCAGCAAGGAGCCAAGCGCATGCAGCAGCACGTTCAGCAGGTGATGGCCGAAGACCGCGGGCCCAAACAGGCTCCACGCAACGGCGTGCAGTAGCAGATGCACGGGTGTGTAGTTCACGACGAAGATGCTCGCCGGGCCCCACGGATCG
The DNA here is from genome assembly GCA_964353695.1 of uncultured Myxococcaceae bacterium. Taxonomy (GTDB): domain Bacteria; phylum Myxococcota_A; class UBA9160; order UBA9160; family UBA9160; genus MYXO. The sequence goes on along the minus strand of CAYGXT010000363.1, from coordinate 1,709 downwards.
AAGATCTGGCGCACGTTCTCGAGCGTGAGTGTGTGAATGTAAGGATTCGTCTCTACGTAGTGCAGGTCGTCGGAGACGAAGGGCCCCGAGAGCGCCGGCCAGTAGACGACCAGCGCAACGGCCGCGAAGACGAGGAAGAGCGTTGCAGCCTCGGCAAGCGGGAGGCGTGCGCGCTCGAGGCTCATGCGCCGGGCTTGCGCGCCACCACGTGCACCGTCGCCCCCGAACGGAGCGCTGCTTCGGCGAACGTGAGGACGAGCGCGAGCGGGAATCGGATCAGCCCGGCCAGCATCAGCCGCCACCGCAACGTGCGATCAAAAGGGGCCTGCTCGCCGGGCAAACGGCGATGAAGGATGGTGTAGAGGCCGTTGCGCGGAAGGTCTGTCCGCCGGTTGAGACTGCTCTGAACCCAGCCGAACGGGTTCTGTCGCAGCGAAAAGTGATGCTCCGACTCGCAACTGAAGCCCGACTGCTCGAGCAGTCGCCGAAGAGTCAAGAGCGGAAAATGGAAGACGTGACGCGGCAGGTCGAGGTGGAACCACGCCGGCCCGGCCCAGCGCGCCTGCAGGCTCGAAAAGTTCGGCACCGCCACCACGAGCTTTCCGCCCGGGCGCAGGATGCGGTGCATCTCGCGCAGGGCCGCGACGGGCTCGCGCAAATGCTCGAGCACATGCCATACGAAAATCGCGTCGAAGAAGTCCGCAGGGTATGCGGCGGAGACCAGATCGCCAGCGATCCGGATCTGCGCGCGCGGATCGGCGCCGAGGGCCGCGGCGGCGCTCCTCTCCACGCCGTGAACCTCGAAGCCCTCGTCGGCGAGCTCGGCCAGAAGCACACCGCGGCCACAGCCCACGTCGAGGATCCGTCCGCCCGCCGGGACGCCGCGTGCCAGAAAGCGGATGTGGCGTGCGCCCACCGCTCGCACCAACCTCTCGACGAGAGGCTGGAATTTCTGGCCCGGATCTCCGTAATAGGCATCCGGGTAGAAACGAGCGAGCTCCTCGTCGGACGGCAGCGGATCGAGACGCGCGAGGCCGCAGACCGGGCAGGCCACCACGCGCGACGTGCAGCCGTCGACGGCGAAGAGGGGCTGCGAGCCGCCGGCACCGCAGAGCGGGCACAGCGCCGCGATCGGCGCCACGCGGGTAGCATCGAGGGCTGTGACGGCGTGATCGTGCAGGGCCGGCGGCATGCTTCGCGCTCTCTTCGTGGCAGGACGCCGGAGCGTCGGGGGTCGAGCGCCCTCGGTCAAGGAGCCAGGGCGGCGCGCTTTGGTTGCACCCAGAACTCCGCTCGCCTTCGGCTCGCGACGCGCTTCGCTTGCACTCAGCCAGGCGAAGGAGCTTCGGCCACTTCGCGGGCCGAACGCGCCCAGATGTAGCGGGCGCTCCCGCCCGGCAGCACCGGCACCTCGCCCGTCTGCTCGAAGCCCGCCTGCTTCATGCGCTCGTACAGCACGGCGAGGTCGGGGAGCCCGTACAGGTTGGCATGGGTCCGCAGGAAAAGGTCGAAGATCGCCATGCCGGCGCCCGTCCCAAGCAAACGCGCGATCGGGCCCGACTCCACGACACCGGTCTGGATCGCGAGAACACCACCTGGTGTCAGATACGAGAGCGCTCGCCGCAGCAGCGCTCCGTGCTCTGCCGGCGGAAAATAGTGAAGGTTGTTGTTGAGCAGGATCAGGTCGAAGCGGCTCGGCAACTCCATGG
>CAYGXT010000362.1:0-3790 GCA_964353695.1 uncultured Myxococcaceae bacterium | reverse complement strand
AGGCCGCGGCCGCGATCACGAGCAGCACGCTCGCGATCCAAACCGCCCGACTGCGTCTCAGCATGCACCTCTCCCCGGCCCACCCTGGCCCCCGGGCGCAGAGGTTGGCGTCCCTGCCGGCCCACCGGTAGTCTCGGGGGGCCTCGGGTTCGAACGAAAAGGGATGATTTCTGGCGCTTGCAGGCCCTCGGACCCGCCCGCCTCTCCGACTGCCTCGGAGCCGGGCTTCCGCCCGACGTGCTAAGCGCCCCACGCCACGAGAGACGTCATGAACGACGATCCCGGCAAGCCGGGCGATTCTACCCGTGCGGTACACGGCGGGGAGCGCGACCGTCCCGCAAGCGACGCGGTCACGACCCCCATCTTCCAGACCTCGACCTACTGGTTCAAGGACTCGGCGGAGCTGCGGGCCTACCAGGAGGGACGCCTCGAACGGGATGAGTACGGCCGCTACGGCAACCCCACCTGGCGCGCCGTCGAGCGCAAGCTCGCGGCGCTCGAGGGCGCCGAGGACGCCGTTCTCTTCGCCTCCGGCATGTGCGCCGCCACGACCACTTTTCTGACGCTCCTGCCGCGCGGCGGGCACCTGATCGTCACCAGCGACTGTTACCGCCGTACGCGGCAGTTCTGCCACGACTACCTCTTGAAGCTCGACGTCGAGACCACGGTGATCGAGCCTGCGAACGTGGAGAAGCTGGCTGCGGCAATCCGGCCCGGATCGAGCGTGTTCTTCACCGAGTCTCCCACCAATCCGTATTTGCGCGTGATCGACGTACCCGAGGCCGTGCGAGTATGCCACGCGCATGGCGTGCGCGTCGTGATCGACGGCACCTTCGCCACGCCCGTAAACCACCGCTCGCTCGCGGACGGCGCCGACCTCGTGCTGCATAGCGCAACCAAGTATCTGGGCGGGCACAACGACCTGCTGGCCGGCGCGGCCGCAGGCTCGCGCGAGATCATCACGGAACTCCGCAAGGCGGTCGGGATCCTCGGAGGCTGTACCGACGCGCACAGCGCCTATCTGCTGCTCCGCGGCATGAAGACCCTCGCGCTGCGCATGACCCGGCACAACGAGACGGGCCTCCGCGTCGCCCAGATGCTCGAAGCGCATCCGCGCGTGCAGCGCGTCTGGTATCCGGGGCTCGACTCGCATCCCGATCATGAGACGGCAGTGCGGCTGATGCGCGGCTTCGGCGGTGTCGTCTCCTTCGAACTCGACGCCGACCTCGAGGCCAGCATGCGCTTCGTGGATCGCTGTCGCATCCCCTATATCGCGCCGAGCCTTGGAGGCGTCGAATCGCTGATCGAGATGCCCGTGGTGATGTCCTATTGGGACCAGCCGCGCGAGGAGCGCCTTCGCCTCGGCATCACCGACTCGCTCGTACGCCTCTCGTGCGGGATCGAGGATACGGAGGATCTGCTGGCGGACCTCGAGCAGGCGCTCGCGGCCGTCTGATTCGTCGTGCGCGATCCGCAGCACTGCGCGGGCTCGTCTGCGGCCGCAGAAGCGGCTCCAGCTCCAACCGCTCGCCGGAGCCTTAAATGGAACGCCCGGCCTACGCGCTTGCGTTGGCCGGGCGTCCGTACGCCTCGATGGCGCGTCTACGCTCGGTGGTTTCGGCGCAGCGCCGCCAGGCCCACCAGCGCGCTCCCGAAGAGGAGCGCCGTGCCGGGCTCGGGCACCGCGGTGATCGCCGTGTTGGCAACACCGAACTGCACACCCGCGAGGCCTGCGAAGGCCGGGTTTCCAAACGCGAGGGCTACCAGCGCGGCAGCGTCAGCCGTGAAGCTGAGCCGCAGGGCAGTCGGCAACACCGCGCCGCCCGGGAAGGTCGCGCAGGTGCCCGGCGGCCCACTGTCGCAGGGCAGGATGTCGAAGATGTCGGCTGCACCGGTGAGCGCACCGATGGCGAAGTTGGCGCTCATCTTGAGCGTGTTCGTGTTCATCACGAAGTCCGTGAGGTCGATATCGCTCCCGAAGGACGAAAAGCGCAGCCCGCTACCGCTGTGCTCGATCGTGCCCAGGAACGAGGTCGGCAGATCCACATCGCCGCCCGTCACCGGAAGCAGGACGAGCTTCACGCCGAGGGCCGCCGAGTTGAAGATCTCCGCTGTTCCGAGAGCCGTAAGCGTCACGCTCAACGATGAGAGACCCTGGGTCGAGGTGACGTCGATGAGGGAATAATCGCCCGCGATCGGGATCGCGCGGGCCGGAGTGGCCGCTACCGCGATCAGCAGACCAGCCGCAGCCGCGAAGGCCGCAATACGCTTCAAGTGCACCATTCGCATCAGAAACCTCCCAAGACAAATATGGATGGCCAGGACGGGATCCGGCCTTGAACTCTCTGTGGAGTAGGTGGGCGAAATCGACGGAAAGTGGCAGGAGATTTCCGCTGCGAGCATCGGAATTGTCGGCAGCGGATACGCAGGAGCTGGGCACATGTACCCAGAGCGGCGAGGGAATCAGGATCTCACGTGGATCTTCTCGCGACAGCCGCCGTCTGCGCCGTAATTCGCGCGCTCATTCGCTCGCCTGCTTCGTATGCGCCGACCAACGCTCAATGTGCGCACGCAGCTCCTGCCGCCACAGATCGCTCTCGGTCGACGCCTCGATGCGCGCGGCGGCCGGCCACTCGCTCTCATTCTCGAAGGCGGCCACGCTCGCATCGAAGCGTTCGGGCCCAGCGTCGGAGGGATCGCGCCCGAGCGCGGCCCGTGCGGCGAGACGCCTCAGCGCCACATCCCGTGCGCAATGCGTCCGGACTAGCAGCACACGAAGCCCGCGCTCGCTCGCGAAGGAGAGCGCATCCTCGCGATGGCGCCGACGCGACCAGGTGGCGTCGAGCACGGCGGCACGGCCCGAGGCGCTGACGGGATCTGCGCGCTCGAAGAGGCCGGCGTAAACACGGTCGGTCATCGCCTCCGCGTAGAGCACGTCCTGCTCGGCGCCGCGTGGGCGCTCGGTGGGGGAGAGGCCCGCAAGCCGCTTGCGCACGCGGTCCGATGCAATCACGGAGCCGCCGAGCGCGTCCGCGATCACCGCCGCCGCCGTGCTCTTGCCGGTGCCCACCGCACCACAGACGAGGACGAGAGGGCCGGCCGGCCGGGGTGCGAGTGCCTCGTGCGCGAGCTCGAGGTGGCGCGCGGCGCTCTCGGCTGCGCGGTCGCGCTGAGCGGCATCGATCTCGGCCTCGCCCGCTGCGATCGCAGCCACCTTCGCTCGCACGGCGGCGCGGTAGCTCAAGAAGAAGTCCACCACGCGATACAGGTCGAAGTCGTCGCTCTCCTGCGCATAGGTGCGCAGGAAACCCTCGGCGAGATCCTTGCGCCCGCGATAGCGCAGATCCATGGCGAGAAACGCCACCTCGGAGGCCGCATCGATCCGCCGAAGCTCGTCGCTGAACTCGAGGCAGTCGATCAGAATCGGATCGGCGTCGTCTTGCTCGAAGAAGACGTGCTGCAGGTGAAGATCGCCATGGGCATCGACACCGCGACCCGCGAGGCGTCGCGCTTCGAAGCGCGACGCCTCGCGCTCGAGGAAGCCCCGCACGGCCGCATGGGTCTCGTCCGCGAGATCCCGTGGTAGGGCCGCGACGCCTTCGCCCAGCACCTCGAAGTTGGCCTCCACGGGTCTGCGGATCCGCGCCAGCCACTCTTCGCGCGAGAACGGCGCCGGCCGGCCGAGGCCAACCCGCGCGTGGAAGCCGGCAACGAGTGTCGCCACGCGCTCGAGCTGGCCGGCCGAGAGCGCGCCGTGCTCCAGCAGCGAGAGTGCGTCACGTCCGGTGGG
>CAYGXT010000361.1:0-3803 GCA_964353695.1 uncultured Myxococcaceae bacterium | reverse complement strand
AAGGGTCGTACCTGCCGCGGTACGCGCCGCGCAATCGAGTCGAGGCCACGGAGCAGCCGAAAGGCGCGTTCCTCGTTCCAGCGCTGCACGGCCCGCGTCCACTGCGGCAGGCCCCAGAGCAGCGAGATGCCCTCGACGTGCTCGAGCTCGAGGAAGCGGCCGGCCTGCTCCCGCATCAGGCCGAGGTCGTAGCGTGTGAAGTGATCGGCCGGCACGTCGTAATGCCGGCGACCGCGCGAGAGGCTGCGACCGAGCAGCCCCTCCTGCACCCCGTCGAGGGCGCGGGCGGCGCGGCAGGCCAGGGACTCGAAATTGGCAATGGCCAGGATCACACGACCCCCCGGGCGCGTGACCCGGGCCATCTCGGCGATTGCCCGTGCCGGACGATCGAAGTGGTCGATCGCGCCCTTGCACAGCACTGCGTCGAAGCTCGCGCTCGCGAACGGGAGTGCGTGGGACCAGGCGCGGGTCCAGGTGGGCACGGCGCCCTCGGCCTTCTCGCTCATGAGGCGCGCCCAGCCCGTCATGCGCTGCGATGGCTCGGCGCCGATCACGCTGGCGCCACGCCGGGCGAGCTCGAGAGCGTCCTGGCCGAAGCCGCTGGCGCAGTCGAGGATGCGCCGCCCCGGGCCGGCCTCTGCCAGCGCCAGCGTCCGCTCCGTCATGCGGTCGAAAAGGTACTGGCTGTCGCGCGTGGTCCCGGTCGGGATCACGTCGCTCATGTCCCGGTCGAGGTCCACGACGCGCACGGCAACTGACGGTAGCAACGAGAAGGCCCCGCGGTGTGCTCCCCGCAACCGAGAGTTATCCTAGGCCGGGGTGAGAGACGCTTCTCCTCAGGTCGTGGCCGGCCTTCCGGCAGCCGACGCGGCGCGGACGCCCCGCGTCTTCGATCGGCTTGCCTCATTCCGTATCCTCTACGTGGCCTTCTTCGCCTTCGTGCTCCTCGACTACTTCTCGGTGCGGGCCTCGGAAGCGCTCCTGCGGAACCACTTTTTGAAGGTGGTGGCGGATGCGATCCGGGTCGACCCCATGCAGGGGTCCGTCTACTCCCAGATCCAGCGCCGGATCGAGGAGGACGTTCGCCAGTCGGCCTGGGTGCGGGTCTGGGGCCTGCGCGTCAATGTCCTCGTGCTCGCCGCCGACGGCGTCACGCCGCTCTACCTCGGCGGCCATTCGATCCCGCCGCCGCCCTCGGCGGATGCCGCCCAGTCATTGCGCGATGCGGAGCGCTTGCTGCCGGCGACGGCCGATGTGTCGGTGTCCCTGCCGCAGGCCGCCCTGCTGTCGAACATGATCCTGGTGAGCTACGCGGCCGTGCTGCTCTTCGGCCTGTTCCAGTACAACCGCGCCGTGGCGCGCGGGGAGGCGGAGCGCCTGGCCGCTGCGATCGCGGCACGGGATAGGACGGCCGTCCGGGCGGCAGGCATCGAGCAGGAGCTCGAGGTCGTACGCACGCGCCTGGCCGAGGTCGAACCGATCGGCGAGGACCAGGCCGAGGCGATCGGAGCCCTCCAGCGCGAGCGTGCCTCCTTGCAGGAAAAGCTCGCCGAGCTCGGACGACGCGAGGCCTCGCTCCGCAAGGTGGCCGCGCGCAGCTCCGACCTCGAGAACGAGAGGCGCAGCCTCGAGGAGATGCTCGACGAGGCGCTGCGCGACGTCGGGCGCCGCGACGAGGAGCTCCAGAAGCTCCAGTCGAAGCTCGAGGGCGCCGCGAAAGCGGCTCCTGCGCAGAGCAGCGGCGCGCGCGCCCGCGAGACCGAGCAGCTCGGCAAGCGCTTGCGGACCCTTTACAAGAACCTCGAGATCGACGACCGGGCCATCGACGATCTGGTGGGGTTACGCGACCTGGACATGAAGCTCAAGGCCGAGGAGGCCATGAAACGCCTCTCCGACGAGCCCGACACTGCCGCGGTTCGGCGCAAGGTGGGAGGCCTCCCACCCCAGCTCTCCATCTTCGAGCTCGGCTTCGCGGGCAAGGGCCGCATCTACTACATGAAGGGCGACGTGCGCCGCTTCCGCGTGCTCTCGGTCGGCGCGAAGAACTCCCAGAAGACGGATCTCGAGTATCTGAGCCGGTTACCCTAGGCGGAGCGCGGCGTCCGCTGCGAGCGCCGCGCGCAGCGTCGCCTTCAGGTCCTCGTTGTCCCAGGGCTTGGGCAGCAGCGCGCGCACGCCGACAGCGGCAAGCTCCTCCGGCGGCACCTCTTCGGTCCAGCCGGTGATCAGGATGCGGCCGGCCGAGGGCTGCTTGCTCGAAGCGCGGGCGAGCAGCTCGAGGCCGCTCATGCCCGGCATCTTGTGGTCGGAGAGGATCAGATCGACGCGCCGTTCGTCGAGGAGCCGTAGCGCCTCGGCCGGTGTCTCGGCCGTGAGGATCTCGTAGCTCTCGCTGCGCAAGACCCGCCGCAGCGCGGTCAGGATGCGGACCTCGTCGTCCACGATCAACAGCACGGGGCGCGCCTCGCTCACGCGCTGCCCTCGGCCACTCGCTGCTCTTCGCGCTCGAGCGGCAGGAAGACCTCGAAGCTCGAGCCCTCGCCGAGCTCGCTGCGTACGTGGATCGTGCCGCCGTGCCGCTGCACGATGCCGAAGGAGGTGGAGAGGCCGAGCCCCGTGCCGACGCCGACTTCCTTGGTCGTAAAAAAAGGATCGAAGATGCGGCCCAGCGTCTCGGGCGGGATGCCGGCGCCCGTGTCGCTCACCTCGACCACGATGCCTTCGCCACGCCGGCGCGTCGAAAGCCGGATCTCGCCCATCTCACCGGACTGGCCGACCCGCTCCGCGATGGCTTGATAGGCGTTCATGAGAAGGTTCATGAACACCTGTTGAAGCTGCATCGGGTAGCAGCGCAGGCGCGGAAGCTCCTGGTAGTCACGCTGGAGCACGACCTGGTGCTTCATCAGGGTCCAGACGATGTTGGCCGTGGAGTCGAGGCACTCGTTCAGGTCGGCCAGCATCGGTTCGCCGGTATCGTCCCGCGAGAAGTCGCGCAGATCCTGCACGATGTGGCGGATGCGCTCCGTACCCTCCTGCGACTCGCGCACGGCCTTCGCGAAATCGGAGACGACGAAGCTCGCGTCGATCTCCTCGGCCAGCCGGTCGAGCCCCTTCGAGTACGTGCGAATCGTCTCCGGATCCTCCCCGCGCACGGCTTCCTGGAGCGACAGCGTACACTCCCAGAGCCTGCGCAGGTCGGTCAGATACTCGGCCATCTGCAGCAGGTTCGCGTGGATGAAGCCCACGGGGTTGTTGATTTCGTGGGCGACGCCGGCCGCAAGCTGCCCGATGGAGACCAGCTTCTCGCTCTGGAACGCCTGCCGCTGCAAACCCTTGATCTCCGAGAGGTCCTGGAAGATCGCCACGGCGGCCAGACCCCGCCCGTCCGCACTGGCCAGCGGCGCGCACGAGATGCCGATTGGAACGAGCCTTCCGTCGCTGAGCGTGATCACCGTCTCTGCACCGCGGAAACGCGCGCCGCGTGCGAGCGTGCGCGCGATCAGCACCTTCTCGCGCGGCGTGGTCGGGAACCAGTCCCAGATCCGCCGTCCGGGCAGATAGCGTGCGCCAAGGATCCGCTCCGCCGTGGGGTTTGCGAATGTGATTGCGCCATCCTCGTCCACGACCAGCAGGGCGCTGTTCATGTTCTGGATGATGTTCTCGTTGTAGAGCTGCAGCTCCGCGATGCGTCGGGCGAGGCTCTCACGTTCGCTGACGTCCGACAGCACCAGCAGCAACCGTCCGTCCTCGTCGAGCCGCGTAGCGCGCAGGTCGAAGGCCCGCACCCCGCCACCGGCAACGAG
>CAYGXT010000360.1:0-3804 GCA_964353695.1 uncultured Myxococcaceae bacterium | reverse complement strand
CCCTCGTCGGGCAGCAGCCCGCCGTCCGGAGCGGCGAGACGTCGGCGGACGGCGGCGCTCAGGCCGACCAGGATCACGATTGCGAGCAGCGCCGCCTGCAGCACCCAGGAGACATGCAGGGTGTGGTAGAGCCAGTAGTAAACGCTCAAGCCTCGTCCTCCTGGGTCGGCTCGCGCTCCTCCGCGCGCCACACGCTGTAGAGATCCCAGCTCGGATCGTCGGGAGGCAGGCTCGGCGCCGCGGGGTCGATCGGCGGCCGCATCAGCCAGGCGCCGATCAGCGCCGCAGGCACGATCGTGGAGACACCGATCAGAAGGCCGATCGGATGGGCACCTGCCGTCAGCGCGACGCCCATGCTGCCGAGCAGCAGCAGAAGGCGCAGGGCGAGGAGCATGACCCATGGGCGCCCACCCTGAAGCTCGCCCGAGAAGAGCCTGGCCGAGGAGACGCGGAGCGTGCGGAAGTTCACGGCCTCGAGCGCGACCCCGAGGGCGAGGCTCCCCGAGAATAAGGGGGAGGCCACGGCCAGCGACACGGCGATCGCGCCGGCCGAGATGCCGAGATTCAGTCTCTCCATCGGATGGAGCGCCAGCATGGGGGTTAGCTCGACTCCGGAGGCTCTGGTCCCTCGCCCTGCGGCCCCGACATGAGGTCACGCAATCGCCAGAGACGCAAGAAGAATGCTGCAAACCCGAGGGCGAGACCGAGAAACATGAAGGCGGGAGACGTGCCGAGACGCCCGTCGACCCAGTACCCGAACAGGGTGGCAATCACGACCGCGAGCACGGCCTCTATCGCACCCTGGTAAGCCGCGGCCATCCCGCGTGTCCCGCGTGTGCCGCTCTCCGCGTCGGGGTCCCGCTGCGGGGCCCCAGCTTCTCCTTTGCCTCCTGGCTGCTCTCGCCCCGGATCCCTCACGCGCGATGCTCCCCCGCGCGTCACGCCGCGGGCAGCGCGCCCCGTGGACGGCACTGCCCGAAAAGCGGCGCGCAATCTAGCCGACCAGCCCCTCGGCCTCAACGCATACGGGCAACCAGCTTCATCGCCCCGTCGGCCGCCTCGAGGGTCTCGGCGATGTCGGCCGGGCGATGAGCCAGAGAGACGAAGCCGGCCTCGAAGGCCGACGGCGCCAGGTAGATGCCGCGCTCCAGCATGGCCCCGAAGAAGCGGCGGAAGCGTGAAAGCTGGCTCTTCTTCGCCTCCTCGAAGCTCCGCACCGGGCCGGCGTGGAAGAAGAAGCCGAACATGCCGCCAACGGCAGTCGTCGTGAGCTCGACGCCGCGGCGTGAGGCGATCTCTGAAAGGCCGGCGGTGAAGCTCCGGGCAGTCTTCGCCAGTCGCTCGTAGACCCCCGGTTTCGCAAGCCTTTCGAGAGTTTCGAGGCCGGCGGCCATGGCCACGGGATTCCCCGAAAGAGTGCCCGCTTGATACACGTCCCCGGCCGGAGCCACACGCTGCATGAGGTCGCGCCTGCCCCCGTAGGCCGCCGCAGGGAAGCCGCCGCCCACTACCTTGCCGAGGCAGGTGAGGTCTGGCTTCACGCGGTAGAGGGCCTGCGCGCCGCCACGGGCCACGCGGAAGCCGGTCATCACCTCGTCGAAGATGAGCAGGGCGCCGCTGCGGTCGCAGAGAGTGCGAAGGCCTTCGAGAAAACCCGGCTCGGGAGGGATGCAGCCCATGTTGCCCGCTACGGGCTCCACCAGGATCGCGGCCAGGTCCCGGCCCCAGCGCTTCACGGCAGCCTCCACCGCAGCAAGGTCGTTGTAGGGTGCCTGCACCGTGAGCTCGGTCATGGCCTTCGGCACGCCCGGCGAGCCTGGGATGCCGAGGGTCGCGACGCCGCTGCCCGCGCCGACCAGCAGCGCGTCCACGTGCCCGTGATAGCAGCCGTCGAACTTTAGAACGCGGTCACGGCCGGTGACGGCGCGCGCGAGGCGGATCGCGCTCATGCTGGCCTCGGTGCCGGAGCTCACCATGCGCGACATCTCGACCGCGGGCATGACCGCCGCGATGGCCTCTGCCATCCGCACCTCGAGTTCCGTGGGCGCGCCGAAGCTCGTGCCGTTCGCCATCGCCGCTCGCGCCGCCCGCAGCACTCCCGGATCGGCATGGCCCAGGATGAGCGGCCCCCAGGAACCGACGTAGTCGATGTAGGCGTTGCCGTCGGCATCCCAGACACGGCAGCCCCGCCCGCGAGCCAGGAAGCGCGGCGTGCCGCCAACGGCCTGGAAAGCTCGTACGGGGCTATTCACTCCCCCCGGGATCCGTCGGCGCGCCCGCGCAAAGAGCCGCCGCGATGCATCGGTCTTCAACGGACGCGGTCCATCAAACGCCACCTTCGCCACGCCCGTTGCTGGCGTCGTCGTGCTCCGCGAGACGTGCAACGGCCACCAGCCGCTCCGCCGCGTCGAGATCCATCAGCGTCACGCCCTGCGTCACGCGTCCCATGGTGGAGATGCCCGAGACGCGACAACGCAGCACCTTGCCGCCGTCGGTGATGAGCATGACCTCGTCGTCTTCGAGTACCTGCGCCACACCGATCACCGGCCCGTTGCGCCCGGTGGTGCGGATCGTGATCACGCCCTGGCCGCCGCGCTTCTGCAGTCGGTAATCCTCGAGAGGCGTGCGCTTGCCGAAGCCGCGCTCGGTCACGGTCAAAATCGTGGCGCCCGGAGAGAGGATCTCCATGCCTACGACCCTGTCTCCGTCCGTGAGGCTGATGCCGCGCACGCCGGTGGCCGTGCGGCCCATGGCCCGCACCTGCGACTCGATGAAGCGAACGGACTTCCCGCTCGCCGAAGCAATCAGCACCTCTTGCTGACCATTCGTGCGGCGCGCGGCGATCACCTCGTCCCCCTCTTCGAGGTTGATGGCGATGATGCCGCCACGCCGAGGGTTCGAGTACGCCTGGAGCTCCGTCTTCTTGATCACGCCCTGCTGGGTGCACAGCAGGATATAGCCCTGCTCTTCGAAGCTTCGTACCGGCAGCAGCGCCTGCACGCGCTCGCCCTCGGCCAGCTGGATCACGTTCACGATGGCCTTGCCCTTGGCGGCCCGGCCGAGCTGCGGCAGCTCCCAGATCTTGAGCCAGTGGACGCGGCCCTTGTTCGTAAAGAACAGGATGTGGGCATGGGTCGAGGCGACGAAGAGGTGCTCGACGAAGTCCTCCTGCCGCGTCTCCATCCCCATCACACCCTTGCCGCCGCGTCGCTGGGCGCGGTAGGAGCCGATCGGGTTCCGCTTGATGTACCCCGTATGCGAGAGCGTCACGACCATGTCTTCGTCAGGGATCAAATCCTCGGTCGTGAAGTCCTCGAGGGCCCCGGTGATCTCGGTGCGCCGTTCGTCCCCGAAGCGCTCGCGGATCTGCTCGAGCCCCGAGACGACGACTTCGAGGATCTTCGCGTCGCTCGCCAGCAGCTCCTTCAGCTCGGCGATTTGGGCCCGCACCTCGGCCAGCTCGTCGAGGATCTTCTGCCGCTCGAGCGCCGTGAGGGCCCGCAACCGCATGTCGAGGATGGCCTGCGACTGGCGCTCCGAGAGCCCGAAGCGCGCAATCAGCTGATTGCGTGCGGAGGCCGCGTCGTCGGATGCCCGGATGATGGCGATCACCTCGTCCAGGTGATCCAGGGCAATGGCGAAACCTTCGAGCAGGTGGGCGCGAGCCTCCGCCTGGGCCAGGTCGAAGGCGGCGCGCCGCGCCACCACCGCGCGGCGGAAGTCGAGGAAGTGCCGCAGCGCCTCCTTCAACGACAGCAGCTGCGGCCGGCCATTGACCAGCGCGAGCATGTTGACGCCGAAGGT
>CAYGXT010000359.1:0-3820 GCA_964353695.1 uncultured Myxococcaceae bacterium | reverse complement strand
TCTAGTGGTAATCGACGATCTCGACGTTCTCGGGGCCTCGGGCGGCGGCGTGCCAGTCGAAGCAGATCCGCCACTGGTCGTTGATGCGGATGCTGTATTGACCCTGACGATCTCCCTTCAACGCTTCGAACCGGTTTCCGGGCAGCGCGGCAAGGTCGTTCAGCGAAGTGGCCGCTTCCAGACGGTCGAGCTTCAACCGGGCCTGGCGCTCGATACCAGAGAAGCCCTTGACCCGCTTACCGGCAGCGAACGCTCGGGTCCGCTTGCCCTCGTAGCCGACGATCATCTCTCTCCGTACCAGTCGTTACGAGATACGTCAAGCGTAAGTCGCGCGATGCGGAGCGCCTCCTCTGCACGGCCAGGTCTTCTCGGACAGCCCGAGCGGCACCTTCGATCAGGGGGGAACGTCTTCGAGTGGCACGAGCAGATCGAGTACGGCTCGAACCGCGGGGCGGGGCGGGGCCTGGCTCTGTAACGCGGGCTCCCTCGCGGCCGGCAACTCGAACAACGACAACCCGTCGAACGAGAACGGCAACATCGGCTTTCGCGTCGCGAGTATCCCCGAGCCCTCTGGGCCTGCTGGTGCTGGCGGGCCTTGGTGGCCTCGCGCTACGCCGGCGCCGCCACGGGTAGCCCTTGGTGCTTGGACTCTTGAACCCTTTCTGAGTCTTGCCTCTGGCGGGTCCGACTTGCAGCGTGGCGCGGTGAGGAGGCTACAGTCGCGGCCATGGACTGGCGATCGCGCATCACGATCGAACCGGGCAAACGGGGCGGAAGGCCGTGTATCCGAGGGCTCCGAATCACCGTCTACGACCTGCTCGACCTTCTGGCAGCGGGGCTGAGTGAGGACGAGATCCTCCACGACTTCCCCGATCTCGAGCGAGAAGACATCCGCGCCGCCCTGGCGTTCGCGGCCGAGCGGGAGCGCAAGATCCACCGGCCTTCGGCCGCGTGAAGCTGCTCTTCGACGAGAACCTCTCGCACTACCTGGTCGGCATGCTCGAGGTGCTCTTTCCTCGTTCGATCCACGTTCGCGACGTCGGCCTCGAGCGCGCCGACGACCGGGCCATCTCTTCAGCTTCGCCCGCACGCCCTGAACCGGCGCGCTGATCTGGGTGGGGTCGGGGTTGGGGCGGCCCGCTCCGGCTCGTGGCTGCTCGATGCGCGACGCTGCGAGACGTTTCCACCCGCTGCGGCGTGCGGAGTTGGAACCTCGGAGGATCACCGTCGCTTCCGCGGGCCGCCCCAACCCCGACCTCGCAGCTCACCGGCGGCACGAGCGGCGAAGCACGAGTCCCCCCAGTGCACGCACGGGGTCGAGCCCACGTGCTCGGAGGCCTTGGGCAGCGCCTCGCTCAGGTCCGAGAGCGCCAGTAGCCTGGCCGGCGGTGAAGGTGTGCCACGGCCACGATGAGAATCCGCTGCGGCCCGGCGCGATAGAGGAGGCCGTAGGGGAACCCTGGAACGAGTACCCGCCGGAGCCGACGCCCGAATGGGCGACCGCTCTCCGGGTATTCGAGAATGCGCTGAATCGTCCGTCGGACCGCGTCGATGAAGTCGAGGCCGAGGTTGTCCGCCTGGTCCTCGTAGTATCGAGCCGCCGAGATGAACTCAGCTTGGGCTTCGGCATGAAGCTCGATGCGTCTCACCGAAGAGTCGAACGGGCCTTCTCGAAAACCTGTTCCGCGGGAACGCCGGATACGGCCCCGGACTCGAGTTCGTCGAGCCGGCGCTCCGCCTCCTGCAGCCAGAGCGCGTCGGCGCCGGAGTCGGTCTCCTGATCGAGGCTCGAGAGGAGCCGTTCCGCCAGACGCGCACGCGCTTTTGGGGGAAGCTTCAGCGCCTTGACCTCGATCTCGCGCACGGGGTCAGCCATGGTTCGAAAGCTATCACACCGCCCCGCCCCCGGCCCGACCCCGATCTCCGCGCGCGACGCGAAGTGAAACCCGCTAACGCCCGCGCAGCTCGATGCGGCGGATCTTGCCGCTCACGGTCTTCGGCAGTGAGTCGACGAACTCGATCTGCCGGGGGTACTTGTAGGGCGCCGTCACGCGCTTCGCGTGTTCCTGCAACGCGGTCTTGAGGGCCTCGTCTCCTACGACGCCGGGACGCAGTACGACGTAGGCCTTGACGATCGAGCCGCGTACGGGGTCGGGTGCTGCTACTGCCGCTGCCTCGACCACGTCGGGATGCTCCAAGAGCGCACTCTCGACCTCGAAGGGTCCTATTCGGTAGCCGGCCGAGATGATCACGTCGTCGGCGCGGCCCACGAACCAGAAGTAGCCATCCTCGTCGCGGGTCGCGCGGTCTCCCGTGACGTACCACTCGCCACGGCGGCAGACTGCGGTCGCGGCCTCGTCCTGCCAGTAGCCGAGAAAGAGGCTCGGCGGCTGCCCGTGCACGGCGATGTCGCCGACCTCTCCCGGCGGCAGCACGCGGCCTTCGGCATCGATCACTTCAACACGGTGGCCGGGCATCGGCAGGCCCATCGAGCCGAGGCGCACGGGCATGCCCGGAAAATTGCCGATCAGCAGGATCGTCTCGGTCTGCCCGAAGCCATCCCGGATCGTGAGCCCCGTGGCGTTGCGCCAGGCGCGGATCACTTCGGGATTGAGCGGCTCTCCGGCCGAGACCACCTCGCGTAGCCGCGGCAGACGCAGCCCCGAGAGATCTTCCTTCACCAGCAGCCGGAACTCCGTCGGCGGCGCGCAGAAGACCTGCGGCGCCACCTCGGCCAGCAGCCGAAGCTCGGTCTTCGGGTCGAAGCGGCCGTGATACAGGAAGACTTCTGCGCCCACGCTCCAGGGGCCGAAGAGCACGCTGTAGGCCGCCTTGGCCCAGCCCGTGTCGCTCGTGGTCCAGAGCCTGTCCTCGCCTCGAAGGCCGAGCCAATGCGTGGCCGTCAGGCGCTGGGCGAAGCAGTAGGCGTGGGAGTGGAGCACGGCCTTCGGCATGCCGGTCGTCCCCGAGGTGTAGAAGACGAGCGCCGGATCGCTCGCCCGCGTCGGCCGCAGCGGCGGCTCCGCAGGCGTACGCGCGAGGGCGGCGCGCAGGTCCGTCCAGCCGCTGGGGACAATCTCTCCCTCCTCGGCCCACACTAGAAAGTGTCGAACGAAGGAGATCTCGGCACGCACGGCGTCGATGGCCGCTGCGGACTCCGGGGTGGCCACGATCACGGCGGCCCGGCTGTGTCGGGCGCGGTAGGCGACGTCCTTGGGCCGCAAGATCGTGGAGCTCGGGATCACGAGGGCGGCGGCCTCGAGGGCCCCGAGGATCGCCATCTGCCAGGCGGGAATGCGCGGGAGCATGACGATCACGGGCTCGCCGGGGGCGACGCCGAGATCCACCAGCAGGCGCGCCATGCGTCGGGCCCCCGTGCTCACCTCCGCGAAGCTCAGCCGGGCTTCGGCGCCCGCCGCACTCCGCCATAGCAGGGCCGGGCGATCAGGCTCGGCGGCAAAGCGGCCGACCACGTCGCGGCTAAAATTAAACCCGTCAGGGATCTCCCAGCGGAAGGCGTCCCGCGTGCGCCGCCAGCGATCGAGGGATGTCTCGAGATTCTCCATGCGTCCTCCTCGTCTACCGATGCAGGGATAGCAGCTCGAGGCGCTGTACGGTCCCGTCGTTGGCCGCGAGCTTTCGGCTGGTATTCTGGGGCAGTGCAGGCTCAAGGCGCGGGTCAGGCGCGCCGATCCTGTCAGGGGGAGGGGCGCTTTGACCCCGCTTCCCGAGGAGAGGGTCGGGCCCGAATGACCGAAGGCGCGCTTGCCCACGTTCTGATCGTCGACGACAGCCGCCTCGAGAGGGAGCTCGCGCGGGA
>CAYGXT010000358.1:0-3824 GCA_964353695.1 uncultured Myxococcaceae bacterium | reverse complement strand
TAGGGATGATCGACCCAGGGATCGAGGGTCGTGACCGCGTCGACCAAGCGCCCGAGCAGCGCTCCTTGCTTGCTGGGATCACTCGTCGAGCTGCCCACCACCTGCAGCGCCTGCAGCCAATAATAGTCGGAGACCACGTTCTGAAAGCCGACGGAGGCGATGCGTGCCAGCTCGGGACGCGGCACCCAGAGCCCGCCGCCCTCGGCATGCCCCTGCGTGGCGATGCGTGCGTGTGCCGCCGTGGTGCCGGCAGCGAGCAGCGCGAAGGCCAGCCCGCGAACGACGTTCGTGCCCGTGACATGCGCCACGACGATCGATTCCCCCCAGTCGCTCGCCGGTGAACCTTTCGCGCTCCTAGAAGTCGTCGGCCGTCGCGGTATTCCAGGAAACCTGATTGAAGACCGGCACGCCGTTCTCGATCGGGGTGGCTAGGCCGAGACCGAGCCCCGCCCCAGCGACGCCGCCAAGGCCATCTGGATGCACGTACATCAGCGCCGATACGAACCCATCTCCGTCCACATCCCCGTATGCCGTGGCGGTAAAGCAGCTGGCGCCGCATGCCGTGTTCACGTCGTAGTCGAAGTAGACGTTGCCTTCCGGCCTGAAACCGATGGGGGCGAAGGCCGTGTCCGCCGCCGGCGTCCACGCCCGCCTGGCAGAGCTAAGAGCGCCCGGCATCGACGCTCCGGTGTTCCAGAACAGGCCGTTGGTCGCGTAGTAGCTTGTCTCCGCCTTGGCGATCGCCTCGAGGTTCGCGTAGGCCTCGCTCCTCTTGGCCCGGAGCTGGTAGCGAAGGAAGGAGGGCACCGCGATCACCGCGAGAATGCCAATGATCGCTACGACGATCATCAGCTCGATCAGGGTGAAGCCGGTGTTGCGGTTGCGAAGGCCCTTCATGTCTTGCTCCCAGCGCGAGTAATTGGATGAGATGAAAGGGGGGAAGAGGCTGGAAGAGGGCCGGGCAGAGCCCGGCCCTCTTCCACTTCTCGGCTCCTAGAATACGCTCATGCCCGAGACGCCGTCGCAAGGCCCGACCTGGTTCGCCAGGGTCGCCGTGCCCGCGTTCGAATCCCACACGCCCGCGCAACCATTCGGCCCAGCGATGATGTTCACCGGGTTGGCCAGGCTGCGCCCGTAGCCCCAGAGCTGCTGGACGGTGTCGTTATCGATGTCGGCAGTGGCGTCGGCAGTGTAATCCGTTCCCGCCACGTTCACGCCATAGATGAAGTAGATCTGGCCCTCCGGCTGCCAGCCGATCGTGTCGAAGTTCGCACCTGCGGCACCGGTATCCGCGAAGGCCTGCTTCGCGGACGGGGGAGCGCCGAGCGCCGCCGGCGAGATGGACGTGACGATGTAATTTCCGTACTCGGCGAAGTACGACTCCTCGGCGGTGCGGATGGCCGCCAGGTTGGTCTTGCCCTCGCTCGACTTGGAGCGAAGCTGGAAGCGGACGAAGTTCGGAATGGCGATCGCGGCCAAGATGCCGATGATCGCGACGACGATCATGAGCTCGATCAGCGTGAAGCCGCCGCGGAGCTTGGATGAAAACTTACTCATTGCTGTCTTCCCTTTCCTGCTCGAGCGCCGACGGCTACGGGGCGCTCTGCCCCGGCGCCCCCCGTCCCCAGGACGGCTAGTGGCGCGCTCGACTCTTTGCCTGGCCCCATGGAGAGCAACCTCCGTGCCAGAGCTCTCGTCGCCTTCTGCTCAATCGGCAATCGGGCGCGGAACCTGAAGGCAGCGTTCCTGTCCCCGGCTGGGTTGCCGCAGGCAGCTCCCCACAGGGCGCCCTCCCTTGGGCCCCCAGAGTGACGAAAGACGGCGCCCGGGTGGACGCAAAACGTCACCTCGAGGCGCGCACGGGAACCTCCGGCCGTGGTTGACAATGCTCCGGGCCGCTGGCTACGGTGCCGCTCTCGTCGAGAAGCTCCCATCGTCTAGTGGCCTAGGACGGGGCCCTCTCAAGGCCCAAACACGGGTTCGACTCCCGTTGGGAGCGCCACGGCTCGCGCGCGGCGCGAGACGTGGCGGAGCGGATGCAACTCCGGAGAGCGAGTGAACGCCGAGTGACCGAGTTCGCCTTCGCCTTCCTCGACTGCGAGTTCGGCGGTCTCGATCCGGAGCTGCACGACATCACCGAGATCGGCGTGATCCTGACCGACTACCGGCTGGCCGAGTTCTGTGTCGCCGAGTGGAAGGTGAAGGCGCGCGAGGAGCGCATCACGGCCGAGGCGGCGCGGATCTCGGGCTACGATCCTGCTGCCTGGGTAGACGCGAAGGGCATCCGTGCGGTCTTGGCGGAGCTCTCAGCGCTGCTGCCGAAGGGCCGCACGGTCGTACCCGCCGGGCAGAACGTGCGCATGGACGTGATGTTCCTCGAGCGCGCCTACAAGAAATGTGCGCTGCAGAACCCGTTCGACTACCACGTCATCGATCTGGCGACGCTCTACTACGCGTGGTCTCTGGTGAAGGGCGAGACCGTCTCGAGCCTCTCGCTGCGGCAGGCGGCGACGACGGCAGGTCTGGCGGAGGGGGCGGTCGCGCATCGCGCACTCGCCGACGCCCGGCTCACCCTCGAGACGTTCCGCCACTTCGTGGGGAGGCTGGCTCCGCGACAGCTTTCTTGAGCGCCCGGGCGCGCAGCACAGCCGGCCAGACGTGGTGCAGCCGCTGCCGCCACTTCTCCACCGCCTGCAGGTCGTAGCGCGCGAACAGCGGCAGCAGCCAGCGGGCGGCGAAACCTCCGGGACGGAAACAGATCGCCGACGCGAAATCGATCAGGATCGGCTCACCATCCTCGCCGACCAGCACATTGCTGCGATGCCGCAGGTCGAGATGCGCCACGCCGCGGTCGTGCATGCTGCGCACGGCGTCCTCCAGCGCCGTCACGAACTGCGCCGAGACACGTTCGGTGATCTCGCGGGTCATGCGCTCGCCGGGGCGGTACTCGATGGCAAAGGCGAAAGCGTCGAGCTGGCCGATCAGCCGCGGCACGGCGGGGTGCCCTCGCAGCGCCCGGTAGGCGCGCAGCTCCCGCCAGACCAGCAAGCGTCCGAGCGTCTGGCGCAGCCAGGCCGGGCGGGGAGCAAAGTCCTTCACCACCACGGGCCCGTCCGGCCCCTCCACCAGCAGCACGTCAGAGGCGCGCCAGCGTCCGTGCTGCAGCCGCGCGACCACGCGCTCCTCGAGACCCACCCGCAGCGGGACGGCGGCCTCCAACATCTCGCCTGCCGCCCGCATCACAACGACAGAAGGGGTCGCAGCATCAGCGCGAGGACGCCGAGCAGCACCGCGAGCAGCGTGCCGCTCTCGTCGTTCTCCGTGAAGCGAGCCGCGCTCCAGGAGGCAGCGGAAGCGGTGCTCCCCTCCCCGGGTTGCCGCCACGGCGCGAGCGCGGGAACCAGAGCGGGGACGGCGGCGCGATACAGTGTGTAGGGAGCACCGTAGAAGCGCTCGAGGCGCGCGCTCTCGATGCGCTCCTTGTACGGGAAGTAGTAGAAGAAGAAGAGCGTCAACCCGGCGGGCAGCACGATCCAGCATGCCGCTTTCCCCGCGGCCAATGCGAAGCCAACACCGATCAGCAGCGTGCCGGCATACAGAGGGTTCCGTACGTAGGCGTAGGGGCCCGTTAGGGTAAGAACGTCGTTCTTCACCAGATGCCCCGCGCCCCACACGCGGAGCGACTCCCCCGCGACGATCAGGACGAGCCCGACACCGAAACCGAGAGGCGACGGCTGCGCCAGCCAGAACAGCAGCAGCACCAGGGCGTAGACGGGCAACAGGCGCGGGGAAAGTGTCTTGCGCCGAAAGGGGTGCCGCATGGG
>CAYGXT010000357.1:0-3829 GCA_964353695.1 uncultured Myxococcaceae bacterium | reverse complement strand
TTCTCACCCTGATGTGCCAGATAGGAGCCCACCTCGAAGCGACGCTCGAAGGCCGTCGCAGACGATTCGAGGGCGATCCGGTTCGCTCCGAACTTCTCCATCATCGCCTCACGCGAGAGGTACGTGATGTGCCCGAGCATGCGCGCGATGGCGAGGCCGACGGTCGGGCTCGCGCCCTCATCGCCGTCGGCCGCGTGGTAGTTCGGATCGCGGAAGATCGCGTTGCGGCCGACCACGTCGAAGGCCAGCGCCTGGCTCGTGAGGTGCGGCGAGGTTGCAAGCGCCACGGCCCCGGCCACGCGCTCCGGAAAGCGCGTCGCGAGCTCGAGCACTTGATGCCCGCCAAGAGAGCCTCCCACCGCGGCGTGCAGCCTCTCGATTCCCAGGTGATCGAGCAGAAGGGCGTGCGCGGCGACCATGTCGCCCACCGTGAGAGTCGGGAAGCGGCTGCCCCACGGCGCGCCCGTAGCGGGATCGATGCTTCCAGGGCCGGTCGTTCCGCGGCAACCACCCAACACATTCGGGCAGATCACGAACCAGCGGCCGGTGTCGATGGCCTTGCCCGGGCCGATGAGCACGTCCCACCAGCCGGGGTCGTCGTCGGCATCGTGCTTCGCAGCGTGCGAATCTCCGCTGATGGCGTGGCAGACGAGGATCGCGTTGCCCCGCGCCGCACTGAGGGTGCCCCAGGTCTCGTAGCAGATGCTGACACCCGGGAGCGTACCGCCGAGCTCGAGCGCAAAGGGCCCCTCGAAACGGACGGAAGCCGCATGACGCAGCGCTCGCGCGTTTCGGATCGAGTCGCTGCTCGTAAAACGGCCTGCCGTCACCGCGGCCCGCGCCTCAGGCCTGCGACGCGGCGAGGGCCTGCTCGATGTCGGCGAGGATATCGCCCACGTCCTCGATGCCGACCGAGATGCGCACGTACTCGGGGCTCACTCCGGTCGCACGCTGCTCCTCGCCCGTCAGCTGCTGGTGCGTGGTCGAGGCCGGATGGATCACCAGCGTCTTTGCATCCCCGATGTTCGCGAGATGGCTCGCGAGCTTCACCGAGTCGATGAACTTGCGTCCTGCCTCGCGCCCTCCGCGGATGCCGAAGCCGAGGAGCCCGCCAGCGCCGTTCGGAAGGTATTTGCGCGCGCTGGCGTAGTAGCGATGCGAGGGCAGCCCGGGGTAGTTGACCCATTCGACGGCGGGATGCTTCTCGAGCCACTGCGCTACGGCGAGAGCGTTCTCGCAGTGTCGCGGCATTCGCAGGTGTAGCGTCTCGATCCCGAGCAGGAAGAGGAAGGCCGCGAAGGGCGAGAGCGCGGCGCCGGTGTCGCGCAGCCAATGCGTGCGGATGTGGACGTTGTAGGCGATGTTGCCCATGGGCTCGAGCGCCTTCGTGAATTCGATGCCGTGATACGAAGGGTCCGGCGCGCAGAACTCGGGCCAGCGCTTCGGATCCTCGGCCCAAAGGAACTTTCCGCTGTCCACGATGGCGCCGCCGATGTGCACGCCGTGGCCGCCCAGGAATTTGGTGAGCGAATAGATCACGATGTCGCAGCCGTGGTCGATGGGGCGCAGCAGGGCCGGCGTCATCACCGTATTGTCGATGAGCACGGGGACGCCGATCGCATGGGCCGCATCCGAGATCGCCCGGAAGTCGGGAACGTCGTTCTTCGGGTTGCCGAGGCTCTCCAGATAGACGCAGCGGGTGTTTGCGTCTGCGAGCCTCTCGATCGACTTGGGATCGTCGGGATCGAAGAAGCGAACCTCGATGCCGAGCTTCTTGAAGGTCTGGGAAAAGAGTGTCCAGCTGCCACCGTAGAGGCTCGGCGAGGAAAGGAAGTTCTGACCGCTGTGGACGATGCTCAGGAGAGCAGCCGTGATCGCCGACTGACCGCTGGCGAAGGCGAGGCCCGTGACACCGCCGTCGAGGGCGGCCAGCCGCTTCTCCAGCACGTCGCAGGTCGGATTCATGAGCCGCGAGTAGATGTTCCCGAACTGGGAGAGCGAGAACAGGCTCGCGGCGTGGTCGCTCGAGTCGAAGACGTAGGAGCTGGTGGCGTAGATCGGCACCGCTCGTGCGTTCGTGGTCGGGTCCGGAGACTGCCCTCCGTGCAGGGCGAGGGTCGCGAGCTGAAGCTTCGACTCGTCGAGGGCCATTGCATCCTCCTGAAGAAGCCGCGGCGCAGCGGCCGGTAGAGGGTAGCAGCCCGGGACGACGAGGCCCCTGGCGAGGCTGCCGCATCCGGCTCAAACTGGTCCGCCTGGCCCCATCACTCAACCGCAGGAGCCCCCCCATGATCGAGTGGAGCGAGTCCCATCAGATGATCCGCGACGCGATACGCAAGTTCGTGGAGGCAGAGATCAAACCCCGCATCGAGGAGCTCGAGCACGGCGACACGCCGCCCTACGAGGTGCTGCGGAAGATGATCCGCACCTTCGGCATGGACGAGATGGCGCGGCAGCGCTTCCGGCACCAGATAGAGAAGGACAAGGCGGACGAAGCTGCCCGCGCGAGCGGACGGATGCCCGAGCGCGAGGAGCGCAAGGCTCGCGCCGATGGCGGCGACTCGGCCGCCCTACAGATCATCCCCATCATCGAGCTTTGCCGCTTCTGCCCGGGCCTCGTCACCGCCATGGGCGTCTCGATGGGCCTCACGGCCGCCTCGATCATGAGCAAGGGCACCATCGCGCAGAAAGAGAAATGGGCGCTCTCGCTCCTCACCCTCGAGAAGGTCGGCGCATGGGCCATCACCGAGCCCGGCTCCGGCAGCGATGCCTTCGGCGGCATGAAGTCCAGCGCCCGCCGCGAGGGCGACGAGTACGTGCTGAACGGCAACAAGACCTTCATCACCAACGGGCCCTATGCCGACACCATCGTCTTCATCTGCAAGCTCGACGAGCCGGGCGTAGAGTCGCGCAGCCGCAAGATCCTCCACTTCGTGCTCGATCGCGGCATGCCGGGGCTCACGCAGTCGAAGCCGATGCGAAAGATGGGTCTGCACTCTTCCCCCACAGGCGAGCTCTTCCTGCAGGACGTGCGCGCCGGCGGGGATCGCCTCCTCGGTGGGAATGAGGAGCGCGCGGCGAAGGCCGGCCGCGCCGGCACGAAGGATACCTTCTCCATGGAGCGCTCGGGCGTAGCCGCCATGGCGCTCGGCATCATCGAGCGCTGCCTCGAGCTCTCGGTCGACTACGCGAGGACGCGCGTGCAGTTCGGCAAGCCCATCGGCGAATTCCAGCTCATCCAGGACAAGCTCGCGCGCATGGAAGTCGCGCGTATGAACGTACAGAATATGGTGTTCCGCCAGATCGAGCTGGTGGCCAGCGGCAAGAGCATGACGTTCGCCGAGGCCTCCGCCATGAAGCTGTACTCCGCGCGCGCGGCCACCGAGGTCGCCATGGAGGCTGTGCAGCTCTTCGGCGGCAATGGCTACATGGCCGAGTACCAGGTGGAACAGCTCGCTCGCGACGCCAAGGCGATGCAGATCTACGCCGGCACCGATGAGATCCAGATCTCGCAGATCGCGCGCAGCCTGCTCTCGAACTAGACGCCAAGAGCCTCTTCCACCCTCGGTCCCGCCGATCTCGAGAGGAACGACGCATGAAACCCGCCGAACGCCCCCGCCGCGCCGAGTTCTCCTCCGGCCCCTGCGCCAAGCGCCCCGGCTGGAGCCTCGCCGGGCTCGAGGCGGCCCTGCTCGGCCGCTCGCATCGCGCGGGCGTGGCAAAGAAGAGGCTGCAGGCCGTGATCGAGCGCAGCCGCGCGCTGCTCGGCCTGCCCGAGGGCTGGCGCCTCGGTATCGTGCCCGCGTCGGATACCGGCGCCATCGAGATG
>CAYGXT010000356.1:0-3829 GCA_964353695.1 uncultured Myxococcaceae bacterium | reverse complement strand
AGGCTCGCCCCGCGGCGATCGACTCGGTGAAGCTCATCAGCGCGATGCCGAGCGCACCCGGCAGCAACGCCTCGACCAGCGTAAGATCCGGCAGCGTGAGCGACGGTAGCCCCTGCGGAATCAGGCCGACCGTCGAGACACCCTCGGCGTGGAGGCCGAAGAGCCACGACGCCACGATGCCGCCGCCGACAGCGACCAGCGGTGCCGGAGAATGCGGCCACAGGCGCTCCATGCCGATCAGCACGACGAGCGTCGCAGCGGCCACTGCCAACGTGATCAGGGAAGTCTCGGGCACGTGATGCGCGACGCTGAATACATCGCGGAAGAAGCCTTGCTTCGCGATGTGGACTCCCAGGAGCTTCGGCACCTGGTCCAGCACGATTACGAGGCCGATCCCCGCCTTGAAGCCCGTCAGCACGGGTGTGGAGATGAAGTTGGCGACGAAACCGAGGCGTAGCAGGGACGCCAGGATCAGCAGGACGCCTACCAGTGCGGTCAGCGTGGCAGCAGCGGTGACCAGCTTCGCCGGGTCGCCGTCCGGCACCGTCAGGCCGAGCTGCGTACCCGCGAGGATGGCCAGGGTGGTGGTGGAGCTGACGCTCAGCACCCGCGACGAGCCGAGCAGGGCGTAGAGGATCATCGGGATGAAGGCGGTGTAGAGGCCCACTGCGACGGGCAGGCCGGCGACGGTCGCATACGCCATGGCCTTGGGCAGAACCACCGCCGCGGCCGTGAGACCGGCGACCACGTCGAAGCGCAGCGCTGCGCTACCGGGCTGGATCGCCTCCATGGCGGTCGGATGCTGGCTCATACGGCTTATCCCCCGGCGGATCGGAATCGGTTCGTCATCGACACCGCTGGCCGCCGCTCCATGAGCAGCAGCCCACACGTCGCGACATCGATCGCCGTGAAGGTCTGCGAGCGACTGGTTCGCTCGATGCGGCCCAGCGACAAGGTGACCCAAGACACGATAACGCAGCTCGGGGTGCTCGACCGCGATAGGATCAACGCGTTGCAGAGTCTCGGCGCGAAAGGAGCGTCAGCATGAAAGCAGCTGAACAGACCAGACTTGAAGAAGATCGGGAACAGAAGGTCGCCTGGAAGAAGTGGGGGCCTTACCTGTCCGAGCGCCAGTGGGGAACAGTGGGCGAAGACTACAGCTCCAATGGTGACGCCTGGAATTTCTTCACCCACGATCATGCCCGCTCCCGCGCCTGTCGCTGGGGCGAGGACGGTATCGCCGGCATTTCCGATGACAAGCAGGGCCTCTGCTTCAGCCTGCCCCTGTGGAACGGGAAGGATCCCATCCTCAAAGAGCGGCTCTTTGGACTCACCAACAGTTCTGCGGTCCAGAAGGGCAACCCCTTTGGCAAGCAATATGATGGAGTCTTCGCTGACCGGCTGCGTGAAGCCGATGAGTTTTACAAGTCGGTCACGCCGCCATCCGTGAGTGAAGACGCGGCCAACGTGATGCGCCAGGCCCTTGCCGGAATGCTATGGAGCAAGCAGTTCTTCTTCTTTGATGGAAACAACTGGCTGGATGAACATCATTCCAATCCCCTCCATTCCGGATATGCCAGCGGCCGGAACTCGGAGTGGTTCCACATGATGAACAAGGACATCATCTCCATGCCCGACAAGTGGGAGTACCCCTGGTACGCGGCCTGGGATCTGGCCTTCCACACGCTCCCGCTCTCGATCGTCGATCCCGACTTCGCCAAGGAGCAGATGAAACTCATGCTCCAGGGCGTCTACCTGCACTCCAGCGGCCAAATGCCCGCGTACGAGTGGAACTTCAGCGACGTGAACTCCCCGGTCCACGCCTTCGCAACGCTCTTCCTGCACCGCACCTGGCAGGCCCTGGCAGGGGGCAAGAGAGCCACGTTCGTGAAGGGCACCCCGGAAGCCGGAGGGGAGAAGCGATGAGAACCCAACAGACACCGCTAAACATGGCCATCGCATTGGTGTGCACGAGCGCGATGCTGTTGGTGGGCTGTGCGAGCATGGGCCCGGCCACCATCGTGCGGGACCGCTTCGACTACATCACCACGATCTCGGACTCCTCGAAGCAGCAGCTGCTGCTCAACTTGTTGAAAGTCCGCTACACCGACGCGCCGGTGTTCATGGACGTTGGGTCGGTGATCAGCTCGTACTCGCTGGAGGGCGATATCGGCCTCGGCGGCCAGTACGCTCCGCCCCTGCGGGGCGACACGTTTGGCAGCGTGGGCGTCACGGGCCGCTACGCGGACAAGCCGACCATCACGTACCAGCCCCTCTCCGGCGACAAGTTTGCCAAGAGCCTGATGGCCCCGCTCCCGGTCACGGGGATCCTGTCCTTGATCCAGAGCGGCTACCCGGCTGACTTCGTGCTGCGCATCTGCGTGAACGGGATCAACGGGCTTGAGAACGCTTACGGCGGCCCGGGCAACCCTCGCGCAGGCAGCCCGCAGTTCCGCGAACTCATGACCGCCATGCGAGAGTCCCAGGCCTCGGGAAACTCGGGCTTCCGCCTCAAGGGGATCAAGGACGCGCAGCTGGTTGTGATGTTCATCCGTCCACCGACAGACGAGACGACCATTCCCGCCCGCAAGGTCCGCGAACTGCTCGGTCTGAATGCCACGGAGCGCGAGTTCAATGTCGTGCCGGGTTCCATCGCTGAAAACGACAAGGAGATCGCCATCCAGACGCGGTCGATCCTGCAGATCATGGTGGACGTTGCCTCCTATGTCGATGTGCCGGACGCCGATGTCGCCGAGGGGCGCGTCTACCGCCCGCAGCGCACCGCAGAACAGGAGCTCCTGTTCCCGGCGTTGCTCACCGTCCGTCAGGGTCCCTCGCAGCCCGAGGATGCCTACGTGGCCATTCCGTACCGCAACCAGTGGTTCTGGATCGACGACCGCGACCGTCAGACTAAGTCCATTCTGAGCTTTCTGATGCTAACATTCTCGCTCACCGAGGGAGCGACAGCACAGCCCGCGCCGGTGGTGACAATCCCAGCTAGGTGATGAGACGCGGTCGTCTATGCTGGGCGTTTCCGCGTGCGGGATCGAGTGAGAGCGCCCCCCCTGCTGCTCTTCCAACGCCATCTCGCTCCGGTGGACCACCTCAGCGATTCGCTGCGCTGCCAAGTCGTTGCGGTAATCTAACGCTACTCCGATGTCGGAACTCAGCGCATCCCCGGCTCCCCACCGCGGCTGGTATCGCCGCTTCGTGGAACGCCTCGATCCCGGCGAGCGACTCGGCGAGTTGCTCTTCGGCCTGATCATGGTGCTGACGTTCACGCTCGGGGCGGGGATCGAGCTGCAGGGAAACCGCAGCGCCACGCGCGAGCTGCTGATCGCCGCACTCGCCTGCAACGCCGCGTGGGGCGTCATCGATGCCGCGATCTATCTGATGAGCCGGCTCTCCGAGCGAGGTCGCATCCATCGCATCGTAAAGCAGGTGCAGGCCGCGGAGCGACGCGAGCAGGCGCTCGCGCTGGTGGCCCGCGAGCTCGACGAGCGCATCCCGGCGATCGTGAAGCCGGAGATTCGCGCTGCACTCGAAGCCGACGTGCTCGAGAAGGTGCGCGCGTTACCGCTCCTGCCCACCCGCGTCACCGTCGACGACCTGTGGGCCGGGCTCGCCGTCTTCTGGCTGGTCTTCCTCACGGCCTTGCCTGCGGTGCTGCCCTTCCTCGTGCTGCCCGACGCCCGGATCTCAATGCGTGTCTCGAACGCGATCCTGATCGGCATGTTATTCTACGTGGGCTGGCGCTGGGCGGCCTACACGGGGGCGAGCCCGTGGCGCACGGGGCTCTTCATGGCGACACTGGGCGTCGTCCTCGTGG
>CAYGXT010000355.1:0-3848 GCA_964353695.1 uncultured Myxococcaceae bacterium | reverse complement strand
AGAGGCTGGCCCTTGCGGACGATGACGCCGCTCTCCGGGACGAGCAGCTCGCGGACCGTTCCCGAGAACGGCGCGTAGACCTTGTTGAACATCTTCATCACTTCGATGATGTAGAGCGGCTCGCCCTTCTCGAAGTGGCCGCCCTCCTCCACGAAGGGGGGCAGGTTCGGCGCCTCGCGGTTGTAGAACATGCCGCCCATGGCCGCGACAATCTCGTCGGAGCGTGTCGACGGCGGCGGCACCAGGACGCGCCGCATCGCCTCCTGGAGCTTCCGCTCTAGCAGGCGCTCGGGGATGCGAACTCCGAGGTCTTCCTCCTGGGCGAGGTCGTAGAAGCCGACCTTCGCTGCGATCATGGGCAGCACCGCGAGAATCTCGAGCCCGAGCTGGTGCCCCACGTGCGCCGCGCGGACCCGCTCCCAGAGCGACGCCGCAAGGCCGAAGGAAGACTCAGGAGCGCGCAGCAGGCGATCCAGCTCCTGCCACGCGAGCCCGGCGGGAACCCGCTCCGCCAGCTTCGTGTAGAAGGCCAGCGCGGCGTCGATCATCTCGGCGTCGTGGTCCCAGATGCGGTCGGCGGCGGCCTGGTCGCGCTCGTCCAGGTGCAGCAGCCGGTAGGTCTCGGCCAGCACCTCGACCGGGTTGCGCTGCCAGACGACGCCACGGTCTTCGACCACGAAGTCACGCCGGTGCTGCGAGAGCCAGGCCGAGAGGTAGTGCGGCTCATCGAAGAGCAGCCGGATCGGCCGCTCGACCAGCGTCTCCTTGAGCTCGAAGACCTTCGCCGTGGCCGCCTGCGCCTCGGGCGCAGCGCCGGCGACGGCGCGCTTCTCGATCTGATGGAACGCGTAGTCGAGATCAATCGAGTGCGCCTCCTGGGCGAGCTCGCCGACCAGCGTCAGGTAGGGCACGACGAAGGCCGTGGTGGGCTTGGCCCAGGGATCTCGCGCCTGGAACCAATGCATGAGGCCGTAGAGGAACTCGTGGTTCGTGGCCAGGTCGATGCCGCGGATCGTGGTGCGGCGCAGCACTTCGGTCAGGTTCGCCCAGCTCTCCTCGCGGCTCTCGCCCGTGGCCAGCAGCAGCGCGACGTTCGAGTCGTACGCGCCCGCCAGGCCGTAGCGCATGAAGAGGTCCGTGTCGGGATTCTTGAGCGAAATGCCCTGGTCGTCGCGGATCTCGCCCGGGATCGGATCGGACCACGAGATGATCACGCTGCCCGCGGCCGGCTGCAGCGCACGGTCGGTGGCGTTGAGCCGCACCTCGAGCGCCGCTCCCTCGCGCCGTATGCGCACCGGGCGTGGAAGGCGCACCGTATGTCTCGCCACGAGCGCCATCGCCTCGACCAGCGAGTGGACCTCGAACGCGTCGCGAGGATCCTCGGGATTCGCGAACCGCAGCGAGTAGCAGAGCTCGGATACCCGATGCTCCACCTGGATGCGGGTGTTTACTTCCATGAAGTAGTGGCGGTCCCCTTCGACGATGCACTCGAAGGTGGACGCGCTGTCGAGCTTCACGGCCTGCCCGAACCGCTCAGCCTCCGCCTCCATGCTTTGCAGCACGCAGAGGTCGCCCTCGAGAACCTTCGCCTTCAGCCCGTTGCCGGCCTCGCGAGCCGCCTCGATCGCGGCCTCGAGGCCCTCCTGCGTGATCGAGACCTCGACCAGCTTCTGCTCGTGCATCTGGAGCGAGCAGTCGCGGCCGCCGAGGGCGACGCACCACTTGCCGTTGCCGAGGATCTGGATCTCGTTGTGGCGCGTCGACTCGACATTGAGCTCGATCAGCATGTTCTTGTTGTCGCCCGTGCCCGTGGCCTTCACCTCGGACAGCACCTCGCGCACGAGGCCGGGGACGACGTCCGCACGCTGGAAGATGCGCTGGCCCTTGCCGCCGCCTCCGCCGATCGCCTTCAGCCGGAAGCGGCGACCCGGGTTCTCTTCCAGCAGGCGCTCGGCCTCGGCGCGCACCGATTCGGAGAACTCCTCGATCGTGAACAGGTCGACGTGCTGCCGGTAGGAGGCTTCGAGCACGCGCTCGGCCAGCGCCGGCAGGGCTTTCTTCTCGTCCCGTAACCCCGGAATCTCGAGGCCGTGTCGCTTCGCGAGCTTTGCGAGTGCGGCGCGGTCGGGAGCCTTGCCCAGCAATGTGCGCACGCTGACGTCGTTCACGCCGGGTGTGACCGAGACCTGGTTGTCGATGGCGGTTCGCTTGGCCTCGTCCTTGGCGCCGGCCGAGGTCTGCGTGTGGGAGCAAGGACCGATGAAACGCAGGCCCGCTTCTTCGAGGGCGCGGACGAAGCCCGCATCTTCGGCCATGAAGCCGTAGCCCGCGAAGACGAACTCGTAGCCGTGCTGGTTGCAGATCTGGATGATCTGGCCGATGCGCTCCTGCCGCTCCTCCTTGGTGGCTCCGGTGTAGTCGGGGACGGCGTGGACACGGCTCGGATCCATGATGCGCAGCTCGGGCGAGAGTGCTCGCGGGAAGACGATGCTGTCGCGCTCCGAGAGCAGCATGCCGACCCGGGTCATCCCCATCTCGCGGAAGACGTCGATCGCTTCCTTTCGGATCGGGCCACGACACACGATCAGTACGCTCATGTCGTCGCAGGCGAACGAACGTACCCACGGCGACGGGGATCCGCCGAGCCGGCGGTCGCCGTGCACGAGCGGGTTGTCGTCGGGAGATGCGCCGGGCCGATGCGCGTGCGTCAATGGAACTCCCGCTGGATCGTCTGCCAGGGGCAGGGCTGGTAGCGCCGCAGCATGAATTCGAGGTTGCGAACTAGGACCGAGCGAAGCTCGGCGGGCATGACGATCTCGGAGATCGAGCCGAGAGACAGAGCCTCGCGCGGATTCATCAGCTCGCGCTCGTAGCGGAGGTTGAACTCGGCCTCTTGCGTCTTCAGCCACTCTGCGGCCTCGCGCTCCGCCTCCCGGCGCGCCTCGTCGGCGGCCGCACCGGCTTCGACACGCTGGTGGGCGCCGTCCGTCGCCCTCGTCTTGGCGGCCTCCCGTACCTTCCTGAGATCCGCCTTGTAGACGTACTCCTTACCGGCCGGTCCCATCACTGCGACGCGCGTCGTCGGCAGTGCCAGCACCAGGTCGGCGCCGACGAAGTAGGAGTTGAAGGCTGCGTAGGCGCCGCCGAAGGCGTTGCGGATGATCATCAGGATGCGCGGCGTGCGGAGGTCGATGATTGCGTCGAGCATTGCGCGCCCCGCCTGCACGATGCCGCGGCTCTCCTGATCGCGGCCCGGGAGGAAGCCCGTCGTATCCTCCATGAAGACCACGGGCGTGTTGTAGATCGAGCAGAAGCGCACGAAGCGGGCGATCTTGTAGGCGGCGTCCACGTCGATCTGGCCCGACGCATAGGCGCTGTTGTTCGCGACGAAGCCGACCACGTGCCCGCCGAGGCGTCCGAAGGCGGTCACCGCGTTTTTCGCGCGGTCG
The DNA here is from genome assembly GCA_964353695.1 of uncultured Myxococcaceae bacterium. Lineage (GTDB taxonomy): Bacteria > Myxococcota_A > UBA9160 > UBA9160 > UBA9160 > MYXO. Next base: position 399 of record CAYGXT010000355.1, on the reverse strand, counting down.
GGCTGGAGCTCGAAGTAGTCGCCGTGGTCGCAGGTGCGCTCGATCAGGATGCGCACGTCGAAGGGCGTATTGAAGCCCGTCGGCGAGTTGAAGGCCTTCCGCAGCAAAATATCGATCTCGGTCGTGGGCCGGTTGGCGGGGTCGCTGGTGCGCTGCCAGGGCGGGGCCACCCGGTTGGAGTCCGGCAGGTAGGAGAGGAGCCGCTGTGCCGTACGCAGGGCCCCGACCTCATCGGAGACCGTCAGATCCACTACGCCGCTGGCGCTGTGGACCTTCGGCCCGCCGAGATCGTCGGCCGTGACGTCCTCGCCCAGCACGCTCTTCACCACACCCGGGCCCGTGAGGCCGAAGAAGGTCGCCGAGGGCTGGATCATGAAGCTGCCCTGGCGCGGCAGGTAG